>NZ_KV840199.1:144833-145526 GCF_001839145.1 Staphylococcus sp. HMSC62D11
CATCTGTTGTTGTGTTCGTTAATGTTACTGATGTACCATCTTGACCTTTATCACCTTTCGCGCCTTTTGGAATAGTGATTGAGTGGTTATCATTAAATGTTACAACTGTTTCACCTTGAGCATTTTTAGTGATTTCTTGAATACCTACTGAATGTCCGTCTTGGCCTTTTGGTACAGTGATTGAATGACCATCGCTAAAGTGAACTACTGTATTACCAGCTTGATCTGTTTCAGTTCTTGTTATTGTGATTGATGTGCCGTCTTGGCCTTTATCACCTTTCGCGCCTTTCGGTACGGTTACTGTTTTACCGTCACTAAAGTGGATAACTGTATTGCCGTCTTTATCTAATTCAGTATTTGTTACCGTTATTGATGTGCCATTTTGACCGTCTTGGCCTTTTGGTACAGTGATTGAATGACCATCGCTAAAGTGAACTACTGTATTACCAGCTTGGTCTGTTTCAGTTCTTGTTATTGTGACTGATGTACCGTCTTGGCCTTTATCACCTTTCGCGCCTTTCGGTACGGTTACTGTTTTTCCATCACTAAAGTGGATAACTGTATTACCGTCTCCATCTGTTGTTGTGTTCGTTACTGTCACTGATGTACCATCATGTCCATTTTGGCCATCGTGACCTTTTGGCACAGTCACTGTTTTTCCGTCACTGAAGTGGATAACTGTGTTGCCAGCTC
>NZ_KV840200.1:0-365 GCF_001839145.1 Staphylococcus sp. HMSC62D11
TACTGTGTTTGTTACTGCTTGACCACTATTGTCTGTAGCTCTAATCTCGATGTTATCGATTGCCGTATTGACCTCTTTGGTCTGATCACTAATCTCTTTCACCGTCGGTGCTGTTGTGTCTACAACTTTGATATTGAATTTCATCTCAACACTATTGCCATCGGCGTCAGTACTTATCACTACAATTGGATAAGTGCCTACTTTCGTTGCTACACCGCTTATTGTATTTGTTGACGGATCAAACGTCACTCCTTGGGGTAGACCGCTGACTTTATTTGTCACTGCTTGACCACTATTGTCTTTCGCATCAATCTTGATGTTATCAATTTTGGTATTCACTTCTTTAGTTTGGTCACTAATCTCTT
>NZ_KV840201.1:0-58601 GCF_001839145.1 Staphylococcus sp. HMSC62D11
TGAGACCGAGAGGTCTCTTTTTTTATGCCAAAAAGTTAAAAAACAAAGACGACAAATAACGGCTTTGCGAAGAGAAAGCGATTGAAGCTGACGCATTGAGATTTTTGAGCAGCGAGTTTAGTCGAGCTAAATGAGCAAACAAAAATAGAAAATAAGGAAAGATGCGAGCGTTTGTCTCAAAGCAAAGTAAGCTCCTTAGCGTCGATGGTAGCAGACTTACGTTCCGCTAGAGTAGGACGTTGCCAGGCAAAGCAAATGGATGCGATGAGCCGCATTGAGACCGAGAGGTCTCTTTTTTTATGCCAAAAATTGAAAAACAAGTCGATAAATAACGGCTTTGCGAAGAGAAAGCGATTGAAGCTGACGTATTCTGACCTATAGAAAATACAAATTAAATGCGATACTTCAAAAATGAAAAAGTTATTGCTTTTTTAAATGATTAAAATTATTTTAAAACATTTGCACTGAAACTTAGTTTTTAAGTCTACAAAATTCTCACTCATAGTCATTTATGACGAGTGCGCTTATTAGTGCTTGGACATGATTAGACAAATCTTCATTTGAAATGCCACCAAACCCTAAAATAAAAGTAGGATAGCGCTCATTAGCATCATCGAAGTGATAGGGTTCCAGTTTAAGAGATATATTTGATGCGTTTTCTAGACATTGTTCCATTGTTAGCCCATTTATAACCCGAATGGTAAAATGCATGCCAGTTAATGCGCCATCAATCTTTAATTGATTAGAGTAAGGTGCAAGTTGATTTAAAATATAAGTAAGTTTGTCGCGATAAATTTTTCTCATTTTATTTAGATGGCGTTCAAAACTGCCTGATGCCATAAATCTTTCGACGATATGTTGAATATGAACGGGAACTGTATTTCCTTCTTTATATGGATGATGATTATATATGTTTAATATTGGATAAGGTAAAACGATATACGCTATACGACAACTTGGAAATAGAGACTTAGAAAATGTACTAATATAAATAACTTTTCCTTTCGTGTCTAAACTTTGTAAAGCGGGTATCGGTTTGCCATAATATCTAAACTCAGAGTCGTAATCATCTTCAATAATATAACGTTTTTCTTGCTGCTGTGCCCATTGAATTAATTGGGTGCGTTTTTTTAAATTCATGATATGCCCCGTTGGAAATTGATGTGAAGGGGTAATATACAAAATATCATTATTGTATTCAAAGATGGGATCGACTTGGATGCCATCTTTTTCTACTATAACTTGTTTATAAGGCATCTGTTTCTTGTCTAATGTTTGTTTAATTGGTGGATAGCTTGGTTGTTCGATAATAAAGGAGCTATCTGATAGTACATCTGTAATCATATCAAGTAATTGTTCTGTAGAAGAGCCGATAATAATTTGATTTGGATGACAAGTAACTCCTCTGCTGTTAAATAAATAATGGGCAATTTGTTGTCTTAATGCCAATTCACCTTGTGGATGTCCATGTTGTAAAAGGTCTATATTACTATCATCAAAAACATCTCGAGCATATTTTCTTAATGTATGCAATGGAAAGTTTTCAGCATCTATTTCAGCCAAGTTAAAGGCATAGCGGTAATGTGATTTTGGCGTTGACTTCTGAATGAAGTTGATTTCATGAAATCCTGATGTTTGTGGTACGACAGGCAGTGATTCGATATCTGATACATAATAGCCTGAACGTGGTTTGGCATAAATAAATCCTTCATCTAGTAAAAGTTGATAGGCATGTTCGATTGTTGTATGACTAAGTGATAAATGTTCACTTAATTGTCGCTTTGAAGGAAACTTTTCATTTGCCTGATAATGACCTTCAATAATTTGGGCTTTTAATTTTTCATAGAGTGATTGGTATAGTGCAGTTTTCTTCTTCATATCATCTGGCCTCTTTATTTATTATAAAATTGAACCTTTTTCAATATCAGTTTATCGTTTAGAATGGATTTAATCAATTAGAAAAGGGGCAATTTACATGTCTAAAATTGTAGGATCTGAAAGAGTTAAACGAGGTATGGCTGAAATGCAAAAAGGCGGCGTCATTATGGACGTTGTTAATGCAGAACAAGCTAGAATCGCGGAGGAAGCTGGAGCGGTTGCTGTTATGGCATTAGAGCGTGTGCCTTCTGATATTAGAGCGGCAGGAGGGGTAGCACGTAGCGCTAACCCTAAAATTGTTGAAGAAGTAATGAACGCTGTTTCTATACCGGTTATGGCTAAAGCACGTATTGGACACATTACTGAAGCGCGTGTGCTTGAAGCTATGGGGGTCGATTATATTGACGAATCTGAAGTATTAACACCAGCTGATGAAGAATATCATTTAAGAAAAGACCAGTTTACTGTACCGTTTGTTTGTGGGTGTCGTGATTTAGGTGAAGCCGCACGTCGTATTGGTGAAGGTGCAGCAATGTTACGTACGAAAGGTGAACCTGGAACTGGAAACATTGTTGAAGCAGTACGTCATATGAGAAAAGTAAATGCTGAAGTTAGTCGTTTAGTAGTAATGAACGACGATGAAATTATGACGTATGCTAAAGAATTAGGTGCGCCATATGAAATCTTGAAACAAATCAAGGATAATGGTCGCCTACCAGTTGTTAACTTTGCTGCTGGAGGTGTAGCAACACCTCAGGATGCTGCTTTAATGATGGAATTGGGTGCAGATGGCGTCTTTGTAGGTTCAGGTATTTTCAAATCAGAAGATCCTGAAAAATTTGCGAAAGCGATTGTACAAGCGACGACACATTATCAAGATTATGAGTTAATTGGTAAATTGGCTGCAGAATTAGGAACAGCAATGAAAGGCTTAGATATAAATAAAATTTCATTAGAAGAACGTATGCAAGAGCGTGGTTGGTAAGATATGAAGATAGGTGTATTGGCATTGCAAGGCGCTGTGCGTGAACATATTCGTCATATTGAATTAAGTGGTCACGAAGGCATAGCAATTAAAAGAGTAGAACAACTAGAAGAAATTGATGGATTGATTCTTCCTGGTGGTGAGTCAACCACACTTAGAAGATTGATGGATTTATATGGTTTTAAAGAAAAATTACAACAATCTGACTTACCTATGTTTGGCACATGTGCGGGCCTAATTGTATTAGCTAAACATGTCGAAGGTGAAACGGGATATTTAAAAAAATTGGATATCACTGTAGAACGTAATTCGTTTGGTAGACAAGTAGATAGTTTTGAATCAGAACTTGATATTAAAGGCATTGCTGAAGATATAGAAGGTGTTTTTATTAGAGCACCACATATTGCTAGCGTAGAAGATGGCGTAGAAGTATTAAGTACTGTTGGCGATAAAATTGTTGCAGTTAAACAAGGGAACTATTTAGGTGTATCATTCCATCCTGAGTTAACGGATGATTATAGAGTTACGCAATACTTTATTGAACATATGGTCAAATAACATAGTCTTGTTGAAAGAGCACTCAAAAAATGAGTGCTCTTTTTTAATATAAGCTATTAATATGAGACAATGATGCGATGCAAGATTTGCTCTACATTAAATAGCTATTTTAAAATATTCGCTTTTTTATAAGAGATAGCAAGAAAGTATAAAAAAATGATGCTACAAGATGCCTACGATATAGGCTCTTATAGCATCACAAAACGATAATATGGCTGTTTAATATTTATTTAAATAAAGAATCCAGCAATTGTTGCGGAGATAAATGAAACTAGTGTAGCACCGAATAATAATTTTAAGCCAAAGCGAGCAACAATATCACCTTTTTCAGAGTTAAGTGATTTAATGGCACCAGAAATAATTCCAATTGAGCTAAAGTTAGCGAATGATACTAGGAATACTGAAGTTACGCCTTTAGCGTGCGTTGAAATATCTGATAGTTTACCTAATGATTGCATAGCAACAAATTCATTAGAAAGCAGTTTTGTTGCCATAACTGAACCAGACTGTACAGCTTCGTTCCATGGAACACCAGATAGAAAGGCTAAAGGTGCAAAGACAAAGCCAATTAAAGTTTGGAAATCCCAAGAGACAGCGCCATGCGTTATGACACTTAAAAGACCACTAACGATACCGTTTAGTAATGCGATAATGGCGATATAGCCAATGAGCATTGCCCCAACGATAACCGCTACTTTAAATCCATCTAAAATGTACTCTCCTAACATTTCAAAGAAAGATTGATTTTTAGTTTCTGTTTCATCTACTAATAATTTATCTTCTTCTTCATTCACTTTATAAGGATTAATAATTGATGCAATAATGAAACCACCAAAAAGGTTAAGTACAACTGCCGTTACGACATACTTTGGTTCAATTAAAGTAAAGTATGCGCCAATAATTGAAGCTGAAACGGTAGACATAGCTGAAGCGGTTAATGTATATAACCGTTGTTTCGGTATGTAAGGTAATTGTTTTTTTAAAGAAATAAAAACTTCAGATTGCCCTAAGATGGCTGCGGCGACGGCATTATAAGATTCTAAACGTCCCATGCCATTGATTTTAGAAATTAACCAGCCTAACCAATTAATAATGAGTGGTAGGATGCGAGTGTATTGTAGTATGCCGATTAACGCAGAGATAAATACAATCGGTAATAAAACACTAAAGAAGAATGGAGGGTTTTTAGGATTAACAAATTTAAATCCACCAAAGACAAAGTTAACGCCTTCTGCAGCTTTTTGTAGTAAATAATTAAAGCCGTTTGAAATTCCTCCGATGACATGTATACCTGCCGTCGTTTTAAGTAAAATAAAGGCGAATATAAATTGAATCACAAGTAACAAAGCGACGTACTTCCAACGAATATGCTTTCTATCTGAGCTAAATGCAAAGGCAAGCGCTAAGAAGAAAACGATTCCAATTATCCCAATGAGAATATGCATAGACCTGCTCCTTAATCTTTTTTCTAAATCTTATCATACAATAAATAGATGTGAACAAACACCTTTATTTTTTAAATTGAAAAACAAATTGGTTGAAAATGGTCAAAGTTGGTCATATAATATAGTCAAAGAAGGTCAAAAGGGGTGATAAGCATGCACAATATGTCTGACATCATAGAGCAGTACATTAAAAAATTGTTTGAAGAAACGAATGGAGACGCTGTTGAAATACAACGAGCCAATATAGCACAGCGGTTTGATTGTGTGCCTTCTCAATTAAATTACGTTATTAAAACCAGATTCACCAATGAGCATGGTTATGAAATAGAAAGTAAACGTGGAGGCGGTGGATACATCCGAATCACGAAAATTGAAAATAAAGATGCAACGGGGTATATTAATCACTTGCTTCAATTAATTGGACCAACCATTTCACAGCAGCAAGGTTACTATGTTATTGACGGCTTGCTTGAAAAAGGTTTGATTAGTGAAAGAGAAGCTAAAATGATACAAGCTGTCATTGACCGTGAAACATTAAAAATGGATGTCATGTCTAGAGATATTATCCGAGCAAATATTTTAAAACGAATCTTACCGGTGATTAATTACTATTAATACTGAAAAATGCGAGGTGTTAAGACGTGCTTTGTGAAAATTGCCACTTAAATGAAGCAGAGGTAAAGCTTACGGTTAAAAGTAAAAATGGAACCAGTGAGAAATGGGTTTGTCCTGTTTGTGCACAAGGAGAAAATCCATGGAATCAGAATTACACATCTCATCACCAGTATCAAGATGATATTGAAGAAGCATTTGTTGTAAAGCAAATATTACAACATTTAGCTACAAAACATGGTATTGATTTTCAAAATGTTGCTTTTCAAGAAGAAAAACAGTGTCCAACTTGTCATATGACCTTAAAAGATATTGCGCATGTTGGTAAGTTTGGCTGTGCACAATGCTATGCTACCTTTAAAGATGACATTATTGATATTGTGAGACGGGTGCAAGGTGGACAGTATGAACATGTTGGGAAAACGCCGCATTCATCACATCAAAAATTAGCAATAAAAAAACAAATTGAAGAAAAATCACAATATTTAAATGTATTAATAGATGAACAAAAATTTGAAGAAGCTGCTCTTGTAAGAGATGAGATAAAAGCATTAAAGCAACAGAGTGAGGTGTTACATGATGAATGATTATAATATTAATCCTGATGATATATTGACCAATATCGAAACAGCACCAGTTGTTATGTCATCACGAATTCGCTTAGCACGTAATCTTGAAAATCATGTACACCCACTTATGTTTCCATCTGAACAAGAAGGTTTTCGAGTTATTAATGAAGTTCAGGATGCATTGCCAGATCTAGATTTACAACGTCTAGATCGCATGGACCAGCAAAGTAAGCTGCAACTTGTTGCGAAACATTTAGTCAGTCCTGAACTAATTAAGCAACCAGCATCGGCAGTGATGACTAACGAGGATGAATCTCTTAGTATTATGATTAATGAAGAAGATCATATACGCATACAAGCGATGTCACCTGAGTTATCTTTGTCTGAATTATATACGAAAGCATCTGATATTGATGATTTACTCGATAAAGCGTTAGATATTAGTTACGATGAACATTTAGGGTACTTAACTACATGCCCAACCAATATTGGAACGGGCATGAGAGCAAGTATTATGTTACATTTGCCTGGTTTATCGATAATGAAACGAATGAATCGTATTGCTCAAACAATTAATCGTTTTGGCTTTACAATTCGTGGTATATATGGAGAGGGTTCACAGGTCTATGGACATATATATCAGGTTTCAAATCAACTAACTTTAGGGAAAACAGAACAAGACATCATCGATAATTTAACAGAAGTTGTTAATCAAATTATTAATGAAGAAATGCAAATTCGCGAACGGTTACACACATATAACCAAATTGAAACGTTGGATCGTGTTTATCGTTCGCTTGGTATATTACAAAATTGTAGAATGATTTCTATGGAAGAAGCATCCTATCGACTTAGTGAAGTGAAATTAGGAATTGATTTAGGATATGTACAATTGCAAGATTTTAATTTTAATGAATTAATGGTGAGTATTCAATCTGCTTTCTTGTATAACGATGAAGACGAGGACGATGAGAAATCCGTCAATGAGAAACGTGCAGATATTTTAAGAGCTCAGACCATATAGGAGGTAAATAGATATGTTATTTGGTAGATTAACTGAACGTGCGCAGCGTGTTTTAGCACATGCACAAGAAGAAGCTATTCGTTTGAACCACTCAAATATTGGTACTGAACACTTGTTATTAGGTTTAATGAAGGAACCTGAAGGTATTGCTGCCAAAGTATTAGAAAGTTTTAATATTACTGAAGATAAAGTGATTACCGAAGTCGAAAAACTTATTGGCCACGGACAAGAACAAGCTGGGACGTTAAGATATACACCTAGAGCTAAAAAAGTCATTGAATTATCAATGGATGAAGCTAGAAAACTTCATCACAATTTTGTTGGTACAGAACATATTTTATTAGGTTTAATTCGTGAAAATGAAGGTGTAGCGGCACGTGTTTTTGCAAATTTAGATTTAAATATTACGAAGGCACGGGCTCAAGTTGTGAAAGCATTAGGTAGTCCAGAGATGGGTACGAAAAATGCACAAACAAATAAATCTAATAATACACCAACGTTAGATAGCTTAGCGCGTGACTTAACGGTGATTGCTAAAGATGGCACATTAGATCCGGTTATCGGTAGAACAAAAGAGATTACACGTGTGATTGAAGTCTTGAGCCGTCGAACTAAAAATAATCCTGTACTTATTGGTGAACCAGGTGTAGGTAAAACAGCTATTGCTGAAGGTTTAGCACAAGCAATCATAAATAATGAAGTGCCAGAAACGTTAAAAGACAAACGTGTGATGTCATTAGATATGGGTACGGTTGTAGCAGGTACGAAATATCGTGGTGAGTTTGAAGAACGCTTGAAAAAAGTAATGGAAGAGATTCATCAAGCCGGCAACGTGATTCTATTTATTGACGAGTTACACACGCTCGTTGGTGCAGGTGGTGCAGAAGGGGCTATTGACGCTTCAAACATTTTAAAACCAGCACTTGCACGCGGTGAGTTACAATGCATTGGTGCGACTACTTTAGATGAATATCGTAAAAACATTGAAAAAGATGCCGCTTTAGAACGTCGTTTCCAACCGGTACAAGTTGATGAGCCGTCAGTTGAAGATACAATCGAAATTTTAAAAGGATTGCGTGATCGATACGAAGCACATCATCGTATTAACATTTCAGATCAAGCTTTAGATGCGGCCGCAAAATTAAGTGACCGCTATGTTTCAGATCGCTTCTTGCCTGACAAAGCCATTGATTTAATTGATGAAGCAAGTTCTAAAGTAAGATTAAGAAGTCACACAACACCAACAAATTTAAAATCAATTGAACAAGAAATTGAAACTGTAAAAAAAGAAAAAGATGCTGCAGTTCACGCTCAAGAATTTGAAAATGCAGCCAACCTTAGAGACAAACAATCTAAATTAGAAAAGCAATATGAAGATGCCAAAAAAGAATGGCAAAATGCGCAAGGTGGTAGTAACACAGAATTGTCGCAAGAAGATATTGCTGAAGTTATCGCCGGTTGGACCGGAATTCCTTTAACAAAAATTAATGAAACAGAATCAGATCGACTATTAAATCTCGAAGCGACATTACATGGTCGTGTCATAGGTCAAAATGACGCTGTGACATCAATTAGTAAAGCTGTGCGTCGTGCACGTGCCGGCTTGAAGGATCCTAAGCGTCCAATTGGTAGTTTCATTTTCTTAGGACCTACAGGGGTTGGTAAAACAGAATTAGCACGTGCATTAGCTGAAACAATGTTTGGTGAAGAAGATGCGATGATTCGTGTTGATATGAGTGAATTCATGGAAAAACATGCTGTGAGTCGCTTAGTTGGGGCGCCTCCAGGATATGTAGGCCACGATGACGGTGGTCAATTAACTGAAAAAGTAAGACGCAAACCATATTCAGTTATTTTATTTGACGAAATCGAAAAAGCGCATCCAGATGTATTTAATATTTTACTTCAAGTATTAGATGATGGACATTTAACAGATACGAAAGGACGTCGTGTAGATTTCCGCAATACTGTAATTATCATGACATCAAACGTTGGTGCCCAAGAGCTACAAGATCAACGATTTGCTGGATTTGGTGGTGCAAGCGAAGGTCAGGATTATGAGACAATTCGTAAAACAATGATGAAAGAGCTTAAAAATGCTTTCCGTCCAGAGTTCTTAAACCGAGTGGATGATATTATTGTCTTCCATAAATTATCTAAAGACGAATTAAAAGAAATTGTCACAATGATGGTTAATAAATTAACGCAACGTTTGTCAGAACAAGATATTCAAATTGAGGTAACAGACAAAGCGAAAGAAGTTATTGCTGAAGAAGGTTATGATC
Source organism: Staphylococcus sp. HMSC62D11 (assembly GCF_001839145.1). Lineage (NCBI taxonomy): Bacteria > Bacillati > Bacillota > Bacilli > Caryophanales > Staphylococcaceae > Staphylococcus > Staphylococcus sp. HMSC62D11. The sequence goes on from NZ_KV840201.1 coordinate 9,357, forward strand.
CGGAATATGGTGCTCGTCCACTCATTCGTGCAATTCAAAAAACAGTTGAAGATAATTTAAGTGAATTAATTTTAGAAGGTAATCAAATCGAAGGTAAAGCAGTGACTATCGATCATGATGGTACGGAGTTTAAATATGATATTCATGATAGAACTGCTAATTCTGAAGAAGAAATGACTCAAGCATAGAAAGACTAGAAATTAATGCGCTCGCTAGATAGATTTAGCGAGCGTTTTTTTCATTTTTAATATAAAATGAATAAATGTACATAAACTATAGGTAAAAAATAATTTTATTGTAGTTATTTGATATATTATTTGTTAAATGATGATTTCCTATCTATTTGAATCTCTAAACATTTGTCATAACCGTGTGCAATGTATAAAATGGATTTAATGAAAATTGTGGAGGTGCGAAAGTGGCCAAGAAGAAAATCATTTTTGAGTGTATGGCATGTGGCTATCAATCTCCTAAATGGATGGGTAAATGTCCTAATTGTGGTGCTTGGAACCAAATGGAAGAGATTATAGAACAGAAGGCTGCACATCCTAAACATGGGGTTAAAGCACAAACGGCTACCGGAAAAGTTCAAAAATTAAACAGTATTCAACATGAATCGACACCACGTGTGCAAACGAAATCTCAAGAGTTTAATCGTGTGTTAGGTGGGGGGATTGTTAGTGGTTCTTTAGTGTTGATTGGTGGAGATCCAGGTATCGGGAAATCAACACTATTACTACAAATCTGTGCCTCGCTTTCGCAACAATTAAACGTGCTGTATATTACAGGTGAGGAATCATTAAATCAAACAAAATTGAGAGCAGAACGCTTAGAGGAAGACTCTAGTCAATTAAATGTGTTAGCTGAGACAGATTTAGAAGTTATTCACCAAACCGTTTCAGAAACTAAGCCAGATATTTTAGTGGTGGACTCTATTCAGACGATTTACCATCCTGAGATTGCATCGGCACCCGGATCTGTTTCTCAAGTGCGTGAGAGTACTCAAAGTTTGATGAATATTGCGAAGCAGATGGATATTGCCACATTTATTGTAGGACATGTGACTAAAGAGGGGCAGATAGCTGGTCCACGATTGTTAGAACACATGGTAGATACAGTGCTTTATTTTGAAGGTGATGAACATCATGCGTATCGTATTTTACGTGCTGTTAAAAACCGTTTTGGTTCAACAAATGAAATGGGTATTTTCGAAATGAAGCAAAGTGGTTTGAAAGGTGTCAAAAACCCGTCCGAAATGTTTTTAGAAGAACGTTCAACAAATGTTCCGGGTTCAACAATTGTGTCGACAATGGAAGGAACACGACCATTACTTATTGAAGTACAAGCTTTAGTGACCCCAACAACGTTTAATAATCCACGACGTATGGCAACAGGTATTGACCATAACCGTCTGAGCCTGCTTATGGCAGTGCTTGAAAAGAAAGAAAATTATTTATTGCAGCAACAAGATGCATATATTAAAGTGGCAGGTGGTGTAAGATTAACAGAACCGGCTGTAGACTTAAGTGTAATTGTAGCAACTGCATCAAGCTTTAAAGATGAAGCGGTTGATGGTTTAGATTGTTATATTGGAGAAGTAGGTTTGACTGGTGAAGTCAGACGTGTGTCACGTATTGAACAACGCGTTCAAGAAGCAGCTAAACTAGGATTTAAACGTGTGATACTCCCTAAAACAAATATCGGCGGATGGACATTTCCTGACAATATACAAGTCATAGGTGTTTCGACAGTACATGAGGCATTGAAATATGCTTTTAAAGCTTAAAATTTTCATACACAGCCAAAGAGGTGAAAGTTGAATGGATATACTTAAATTTATAGTAGTAATCATCTACTTTATTGTTGGTGCTGCTCTAGGAATTCTTATTATTCCAGAAGTCGTCAATGATATAGGGGTTACAAGTTATCCAATTTTAAAAAATCATTATATAGATGGGTTGCTTGGTGCGCTCATATTCTTTATTATTTTTGGTTTTTTCATTAACCAAGTAACACAATTAATCCGCACTATGGAACAGTGGATTATGAAGAGAAGTGCTGTTGAAATACTATTTGCGACAATTGGTCTTATTATAGGATTACTTATTGCAGTTATGGCATCATTTATTTTAGAAATGATTGGCAACTCGATATTTAATCATTTTATACCAATTATTATTACATTAATTTTATGTTATTTAGGATTTCAATTTGGTTTAAAGAAACGAGACGAAATGTTGCTATTTTTACCCGAAAATATGGCGCGTTCAATGTCGCAAAGTCATCGTAGTGCGGTGCCTAAACTGTTAGATACAAGTGCTATTATTGATGGGAGAATACTAGAAGTGATTCGCTGTGGATTTATAGATGGTGAAATTTTAATTCCACAAGGTGTAATTAATGAGTTGCAGATTGTCGCTGATGCCAATGACAGCGTTAAGCGAGAAAAGGGACAACGTGGCTTAGACGTATTAAATCAACTCTATGATTTAGACTATCCAACGCGTGTAATCCATCCGCAAAAGTCACACAGCGATATTGATACCCTATTAGTTAAATTAGCACAGTCGTATCATGCGCATGTCATTACGACGGATTTTAATTTAAATAAAGTTTGTCATGTTCAAGGCATTCAAGCACTCAATGTGAATGACTTATCAGAAGCAATTAAACCCAATGTACATCAAGGTGACTACTTAAACATCTTACTCACAAAGATGGGGAAAGAGCCTGGACAAGGTGTTGGCTATCTTGATGATGGGACAATGGTCGTCGTAGATAATGCAAAACAGTTGGTTGGTCAGCAAGTAGAATTAGAAGTAATTAGTCTGTTGCAGACATCATCAGGTCGTATTGTCTTTGCTAAAAAAATTGATGATAACCTGTGATTAACAAACCAATCATTAAACATTAACAGTTTCATGTGAAACGTATACGAGCAAAATTTAGTGTGTACGAATTACATGAAACTTTTTTGTTATAAGGCAAGGATATGACAAAACATGGTACTTATCAAAGTACTGAATAAGTGCTACAATATATGAGAAAATATTGTCTTACCAACTGAACATGGCCCTGAAAGTTATTCACTAAGAATTAATGTAGCGGAAAGTTGATTTTTAAGAATAGCTTTTTCTTATTAACTTAAAAGATATGCGAAGTGTTGCGTAAGTGATGAAAACAAGAAATAAATGACGTAGGAGTGAATATAATGAGTAATCGCGTTAGAGTAAGATACGCACCAAGTCCAACTGGATATTTGCATATTGGCAATGCCAGAACGGCGCTATTTAATTATTTATTTGCGAAACATTATGATGGAGATTTCGTTGTTCGTATAGAAGATACGGACAGTAAACGTAATTTGGAAGACGGAGAAGCTTCACAATTTAATAATTTAAAATGGTTAGGCTTGGATTGGGATGAATCTGTAGATAAAGACAAAGGTTATGGCCCTTATCGTCAATCTGAAAGAGCAGATTTTTATAACCCACTTATTCAACAATTACTAGATGAAGATAAAGCTTATAAATGTTATATGACAGAAGAGGAATTAGAAGCAGAACGTGAAGCGCAAATCGCGCGTGGCGAGATGCCTCGATACGGTGGACAACATGCGCATTTAACAGAAGAACAACGTCAACAATTTGAAGCGGAAGGACGTCAACCAGCTATTCGCTTTCGTGTACCTCAAAATCATACGTATACATTTAATGACATGGTTAAAGGTGAAATTTCATTTGACTCAAATAATATAGGTGATTGGGTTATCGTTAAAAAAGACGGGGTGCCAACATACAATTTTGCAGTAGCTGTCGATGATCACTATATGGAAATATCAGATGTTATTCGCGGAGATGATCATGTTTCAAATACGCCAAAACAATTAATGATTTATGATGCGTTTGGTTGGGAACCGCCGCGTTTCGCACACATGTCATTAATCGTCAATGAAGAGCGCAAGAAACTAAGTAAACGCGATGGTCAAATTTTACAATTTATCGAGCAATATCGTGACTTAGGATATTTACCAGAAGCATTGTTTAACTTTATTACATTGTTAGGTTGGTCTCCTGAAGGTGAAGATGAAATCTTTTCTAAGGAAACGTTTATTAAAATCTTTGATGAAAAGCGTTTATCTAAATCACCAGCAATGTTTGATAGACAAAAATTAGCATGGGTTAACAACCAATATATGAAGACCAAAGATACTGAAACAGTATTTGAACTCGCGTTACCACATTTAATCAAAGCAAATCTAATTCCTGAGCAACCAAGTGAGGAAGATCGCGAATGGGGTCGAAAATTAATTGCCTTGTATCAAAAAGAAATGAGCTATGCAGGAGAAATTGTGCCATTGTCCGAAATGTTCTTTAAAGATATGCCAGAATTAGGTGCAGAAGAACAAGAAGTAATCAATGGTGCGCAAGTTCCTGAATTAATGCAACATTTGTATGGCAAACTCGAAGCGCTAGAACCATTTGAAGCTGCAGAAATCAAAAAAACAATCAAAGAAGTTCAAAAAGAAACAGGTATTAAAGGTAAACAATTATTTATGCCAATACGTGTTGCTGTTACTGGACAAATGCATGGTCCTGAACTGCCAAATACAATTGAAGTGTTAGGTAAAGACAAGGTGTTAAGTCGTCTGAAACAATATGTATCATAGGAAGTCATGTTCGAGTGAGGAACTACTTGAAATTTTGAGCTAAACGACATATGATTAGAGTTGTATCGTCCACAAAGGATTAGTAAATAATGATATTGTGCTATAGAGAATGTACGGTTGGTGAAAGTACATCACAATAGTTATGGAATGCACCTTTGTGTAGACAATTGAATAATATAAACGAGAGTAAAGTGATATACTGATATTGCTTTACTGAATTAGGAGTGGAACCGTGCAAAAGCGCCTCTAACATCATACTTGTTAGAGGTGTTTTTTCATAAGAAACGTTTAAAGAACAAATTGATGTTATTGAATGGGCAAGGAAAGAAATAAGTTATTATGAAATCGGGGAGGAGATTATCTTGCTAAGAAGAATGAGAGACGACGTTAAAATGGTCTTTGAGCAAGATCCAGCAGCAAGAACAACATTTGAAGTAATCACTACGTATGCTGGGCTTCATGCGGTATGGAGTCATTTAATTGCACATAAATTATATAATAAGAAAAGATATGTACTAGCACGTATTATTTCACAGATTTCACGCTTTTTTACTGGTATAGAAATACATCCTGGTGCACAAATTGGCAAGCGCCTATTTATTGACCATGGCATGGGTGTAGTCATTGGTGAAACATGTACGATTGGAGACAACGTCACGATTTATCAAGGCGTTACGTTAGGTGGAACTGGAAAAGAAAAGGGTAAACGCCATCCAGACATTGGAGACAATGTTTTAATTGCAGCTGGATCGAAAATTTTAGGCAATATTCAAATTGAGTCGAACGTCAATATTGGCGCAAACTCAGTAGTATTGCAATCTGTGCCTAGTTATACAACTGTAGTGGGTATTCCAGGGCATATTGTAAAACAACAGGGTAAACGAATCGGGAAAACATTTGATCACCGTAACTTACCGGATCCATTATATGAGCAAATTAAGCAGCTAGAAAAACAACTAGAAAAAGCCAAGAACGGAGAGATTAAAGATGATTACATTATATAATACATTGACACGTCAAAAGGAAGTATTCAAACCCATAGAACCTGGGAAAGTTAAAATGTATGTCTGTGGGCCGACCGTATATAACTATATTCATATAGGGAATGCACGACCAGCGATTAACTATGATGTAGTACGTCGTTACTTTGAATACCAAGGGTATGACGTAGACTACGTCTCAAATTTTACTGATGTTGATGATAAACTTATTAAACGTTCACAAGAACTGAATGAATCCGTTCCTGAAATTGCTGATCGTTATATTCAAGCATTTTATGAAGATGTTGGTGCTTTAAATGTTAAGAAAGCCACTTCAAATCCACGTGTGATGGACCATATGGAAGATATCATTGAATTCATTAAAAATTTAGTCGACGAAGGTTATGCCTATGAAAGTCATGGAGATGTCTATTTTAGAACACGTAAATTTGATGGCTATGGTAAATTAAGCCATCAGTCTATTGACGACTTAAAAGTAGGCGCTCGCATTGAAGCGGGTGAACAAAAAGAAGATGCTTTAGACTTTACATTATGGAAAAAAGCTAAGCCTGGTGAAATTAGCTGGTCTAGTCCCTTTGGAGAAGGGCGCCCAGGGTGGCATATTGAGTGCTCTGTGATGGCATATCATGAACTTGGTAAGACCATTGATATTCATGCTGGAGGCTCCGATTTACAATTTCCTCATCATGAAAATGAAATTGCGCAATCAGAAGCACATAATCATGCACCATTTGCAAATTATTGGATGCATAACGGTTTTATCAACATAGACAATGAGAAAATGAGTAAGTCATTGGGGAATTTTATATTAGTGCATGATATCATCAAGGAAATTGATCCTGATGTCTTGCGTTTCTTTATGATTAGCGTACACTATCGCAGTCCAATCAACTATAATATGGAACTTGTTAGTGCAGCTAAAAGCGGCCTAGAACGCATTCGCAATAGCTATCAATTAATTGAAGAGCGTGAAACAATAGCTACCAATATTGTTGAACAAACAGACTACATTGAACAAATTGATGAAATATTAAAACAATTTGAGCAAGTGATGAATGATGATTTTAATACAGCTAATGCGGTAACTGCATGGTATGATTTAGCAAAATTAGCCAATAAATATGTATTGGAGAAATCAACTTCAACCGCAGTAATCGAGCGTTTTAAAGAAGTGTATCAAATATTTAGTGATGTACTAGGCGTTCCTTTAAAAGGTCAAGAAGCAGATGTACTATTAGATGAAGAGATAGAGCAAATGATTGCTGAGCGTGATGAAGCACGTAAAAATAAAGATTTTGCGAGAGCAGATGAAATTAGAGATACATTAAAGGCACAACATATTATTTTGGAAGACACGCCTCAAGGTGTGAGATACAAACGTGGCTAATATGGATATAAAATTATTAAATCCACTAACATTAGCTTACATGGGTGATGCGGTTTTAGATCAACATGTTAGAGCATATATTGTGTTGAAATTACGCAGCAAACCTAATCGTCTTCATCAAGCAGCTAAACGCTATGTCTCAGCTAAAAGTCAGGCACAAACACTAGAAAAATTATTAGCACAGCAGTGGTTTACAGAAGAAGAATTAGATATCGTTCGGCGTGGTCGCAATGCCAAAAGCTATACAAAAGCTAAAAATACTGATATTCAAACGTATCGTAAAAGTTCTGCCATAGAAGCAGTGATTGGCTTCTTATATTTAGAGCAACGAGAGCAGCGTCTTAATTCACTATTAACAGAAATCATTCACATTGTTGACGAAAGAGAGGGAAGATAGCATTGGAAGATCATATAATAGTAGGTCGTCATGCCGTAAAGGAAGCCATTGTCACTGGTCATACAATAAATAAAATACTGATTCAAGAAGGTATTAAAAAACAACAAATCAAAGAAATTTTAACAAACGCAAAAACTCAAAAATTAGTCGTGCAAACAGTGCCAAAATCTAAATTAGATCATATGTCAGATGCGCCTCACCAAGGTGTTGCAGCCTTGATTGCACCATATGAATACGCCGATTTTAACCATTTTATTAAAATGCAACAACAAAAGGAAAGCCTATCTACGGTCATTATTTTAGATGGATTAGAAGATCCACATAACTTAGGTTCTATTTTGCGGACAGCAGATGCAACAGGTGTGGATGGTATTATTATTCCTAAACGTCGTTCAGTAGCGTTAACACAAATTGTAGCTAAAGCATCTACAGGAGCGATTCAGCATATACCTGTAATGCGTGTAACTAATTTATCTCAGACAATTGACGATTTGAAAGCGCATGGTTTTTGGATTGTAGGAACAGAAGCAGATAATGCCACAGACTATAGAGACATGGCAGCTGATATGTCATTAGCAATTGTCATTGGTAGTGAAGGCCAAGGGATGAGCCGTCTAGTTAAAGATAAATGTGATTTTTATATTAAAATTCCAATGGTCGGTCACGTGAATAGTTTAAATGCATCCGTGGCAGCTGGTTTGATGATGTATGAAGTATATCGTAAACGTCATTCATATGGAGACAAATAATGAAGCAAAAATATTTAGTTATAGACGGTTATAATATGATTGGCCAATCGCCAGAGTTGATGACCATTGCTAAAGAAAGCCTTGAAGAAGCACGCGAACAATTGTTGGATGCCATAGCGAATTATAGCGCTGTGATAGCTGATGAAGTGGTATGTGTCTTCGATGCATATGAACAATCAGGTATTGAACGTGAATATATGTATCATGGTGTAAAGATTATTTATACAAAAGAAAAAGAAACCGCAGATAGCTATATCGAACGTTATGTCTATGATTTATATAATAAACATACAACGCATATTACGGTTGTGACGAGTGATATGAGCGAACAGCATGCAATTTTTGGAACAGGTGCTTATCGTGTATCATCTCGAGAAATGTGGCGCGAATTAAAAGAAATGGAAATAACAGTAACAAAGTCGTTAGATGACTTTAGTCAATCAAAACCTAGAACTCGCATACCGTTATCTGATGATATACTTACTGAATTCGAAAAAATACGTCGAGGTCATCATCACAAACACTAGTATTGTGATATTGCCGAAATCCTATATCAGGGTATAAAATTTAGCACATAACTCTTATTGGAAAGTAGGCGACAAACATAACTGGTAGACATCTTGAAAGCGCGTTTAAAATGTACCGAGAGTGTGACAATAAAGATGATGCTTTTGCAGAACTTGTGAATTTGTGGAAACCCATTATTATTAATAAGCTTAAAAAGGTAGATTATTACCTAAATGATATCGACGATTTATATCAAGAGGTCTTAATTAAACTTTACTTGGTCATTGATCGCTATGACACACAACAAGATAAACCATTTGAGTATTATGTGAATTGTGTTATTAGGTCAGTTAAATATGATTATTTACGTAAACAATATGCCTATCATAAACGAATACAAAGCATGATTAAAGAGAGTCGTGTAAACGTATATTACAATCAACATGTGAATCCTGTTGAAATAAAAATGTTACAACGCGCAGATTTAATGAATATATTTGAACACACGAAGTATTTTACTAAGGTAGAAAAAAGGGTGTTTTACGCGCTGATTGCAGGATATAAACCATTAGAAATTGCACGAATACTTAAGTTACAACGCAAAGCGGTTTACAATAGTATACAACGTTGTAAAATGAAATTATATAAAGTGATATTAAAGACTACGGAATGAGTTTTATTGGTCATATTGTTTCATAGCTTCGTTTGACATTTAAGCCTAAATATAGGTATAGTATATTGGTATTAAAATGTGTAAGGGTGAATAAATGTGAAAAAAGTCCCTTTAAATTGCGATGTTTGTGGCAATAGAAATTATCATGTTCCAAAGAAAGATGGCTCAGCATCAAGGTTAACACTTAAAAAATATTGTCCAAGATGTAACTCACATACAGTACATAAAGAATCGAAATAATACTTTTAGTGCTATGAAAAGTGGTTATTCGATGTTGCAACATGAGACAACGTATAGGCTAGTTAATGAGTGAGAGTATGGAGGTTGTTTTTGATGGCTAAAGACAAAAACAAAGAAAAAGATAACTTTTTCAAAGGCGTTAAGTCTGAAATGGAGAAAACAAGTTGGCCAACGAAAGAAGAGTTATTCAAATACACTGTTATTGTAGTATCTACAGTGCTATTCTTTATGGCTTTTTTCTATGTTTTAGATATCGGTATCGGAAATCTTATTGAATTATTTAGATAAAAGTAAGGAGTGACAACATGTCTGAAGTAGTTGGTGCTAAACACTGGTATGCAGTGCACACATATTCTGGATATGAGAATAAAGTTAAAAAGAATTTAGAAAAAAGAGTCGAATCAATGAATATGACAGAACAGATTTTTAGAGTTGTCATACCCGAAGAGGAAGAGACTCAAGTCAAAGATGGCAAAGCTAAAAAAGTAGTTAAAAAGACATTTCCAGGATACGTTTTAGTGGAACTCATCATGACAGACGAATCATGGTATGTCGTGCGAAATACTCCTGGCGTTACTGGATTCGTTGGTTCTGCAGGCGCAGGATCTAAGCCGAATCCATTACTACCTGACGAAGTTCGTTTTATATTAAAACAAATGGGTCTTAAAGAAAAAACAATAGATATAGAATTAGAGATTGGCGAGCAAGTGCGTATCAAATCAGGTCCGTTTTCTAATCAAGTTGGAGAAGTTCAAGAGATTGAAGCAGATAAATTTAAATTAACTGTGTTAGTAGATATGTTTGGCAGAGAAACACCAGTAGAAGTTGAATTTGATCAAGTAGAAAAGCTTTAAAGTAAAGCCTCAATACTGGAACTGTGTTAATAATTGTTGAACGCTTTAAATGTTGAAATATTACTATTGATTTTTGTAACGAAAAGGTGTTAAAATAATGTGGTCGCGTTTTTAAGACGCTCATTTCGTCACGAAATGTTTGAGTGGGAGGGCAAAACTGAGCCCTGTGACCACATCACGATATCAAGGAGGTGCACATCGTGGCTAAAAAAGTAGAAAAAGTAGTTAAATTACAAATTCCTGCAGGGAAAGCAAATCCAGCACCACCAGTTGGACCAGCATTAGGTCAAGCAGGTGTGAACATCATGGGATTCTGTAAAGAATTCAACGCACGTACGCAAGAACAAGCAGGTTTAATCATTCCGGTAGAAATCAGTGTATATGAAGATCGTTCATTTACATTTATTACAAAAACTCCACCGGCTCCAGTACTACTTAAAAAAGCAGCTGGCGTAGAAAAAGGTTCAGGTGAACCTAACAAAACTAAAGTTGCTACAGTTACTAAAGAACAAGTACGTGAAATTGCTAATTCTAAAATGCAAGATTTAAACGCTGCAGACGAAGAAGCAGCTATGCGTATTATTGAAGGTACTGCTCGTAGCATGGGTATTACTGTAGAATAATTAAGAATTTAAACTTGAAATGAATTGATAGACGATAACAGCAGATAACGAAATGGCAACCAACGCTATTGTCTTCGATGGATTTAAGTGAAATTGGGTGAACATCGTCTCCCAAAATTAACATAGATATCATCAGTTATCTGCTCTTAACTTGTGTGATACGCAAGTGAAATGTGGGAGGAAATTCCGCTAAAACCACTAAAGGAGGAAGAATAATGGCTAAAAAAGGTAAAAAGTATCAAGAAGCAGCTAGCAAAATTGATCGTACGCAACACTACAGTGTTGAAGAAGCAATTAGCTTAGCTAAAGAAACTAGCGTAGCGAACTTTGATGCATCAGTTGAAGTTGCATTCCGTTTAGGTATTGATACACGTAAAAATGATCAACAAATCCGTGGTGCAGTTGTACTACCAAACGGAACTGGTAAATCACAACGTGTATTAGTATTTGCGAAAGGTGATAAAATCACTGAAGCAGAAGAAGCAGGCGCAGATTATGTAGGTGAAGCAGAATATGCTCAAAAAATCCAACAAGGTTGGTTTGATTTCGATGTAGTTGTTGCTACACCTGACATGATGGGTGAAGTTGGTAAATTAGGTAGAGTATTAGGACCAAAAGGTTTAATGCCTAACCCTAAAACTGGCACTGTTACGATGGACGTTAAAAAAGCTGTTGAAGAAATCAAAGCAGGTAAAGTTGAATACCGTGCTGAAAAAGCAGGTATTGTTCACGCTACTATCGGTAAAGTTTCATTTGATACTGATAAATTAATTGAAAACTTTAACGCATTACAAGACGTTTTAGCAAAAGCAAAACCAGCTTCAGCTAAAGGTACTTACTTCAAATCCGTTGCTGTTACTACAACAATGGGTCCTGGCGTTAAAGTTGATACTTCATCATTTAAATTATAATTATATAATGACTTCAAAGACTGGCAACTTTTGCTAGTCTTTTTTTAAAAAACGATTGACATATTACAATAACAACGTTATATTAATTATTGTGATTATTTTACCTAAGACAGTAGGAGTTAATTATAGCTTAAAAATCAATCCTACCGAGGCTAAAATTGACTTGAACGTGATGATTAATTGATCTTTCAAGCACTTTTTGCCGTGGGTAGAAAGTGCTTTTTTTATTGCTATTAAAAAAAGCACCGAACAAATTTAAATGGAGGTGTCTGAATGTCTGCTATCATTGAAGCAAAAAAACAACTTGTTGACGTTATTGCTGATCAACTTAAAAATTCAGTATCAACTGTCGTTGTCGATTACCGTGGTTTAACAGTTGCAGAAGTAACAGAATTGCGTTCACAATTACGTGAAGCTGGTGTTGAGTATAAAGTATACAAAAACACAATGGTTCGTCGTGCAGCTGAACAAGCAGGTATCGAAGGCTTAAACGATTTCTTAACAGGTCCTACAGCAATTGCAACTTCAACTGAAGATGTTGTAGCACCAGCGAAAGTTATCGCAGGTTTTGCAAAAGAACACGAAGCTTTAGAAATCAAAACAGGTGTCATGGACGGTAGTATTATATCAGCAGAAGAAGTTAAAACTGTTGGTTCATTACCTTCACACGACGGTCTTGTATCTATGCTTTTATCAGTATTACAAGCTCCAGTCCGCAACTTCGCTTATGCAGTTAAAGCTGTTGGAGAACAAAAAGAAGAAAGCGCTGAGTAATTGCGCATAAATTTTAAAATAACGGAGGAATTATAAAATGGCTAATCAAGAACAAATCATTGAAGCAATTAAAGAAATGTCAGTTTTAGAATTAAACGATTTAGTAAAAGCAATTGAAGAAGAATTTGGTGTAACTGCAGCAGCTCCAGTAGCAGCAGCAGGTGCAGCTGGTGGCGGAGACGCAGCAGCAGAAAAAACTGAATTTGATGTTGAATTAACTTCAGCTGGTTCATCTAAAATCAAAGTTGTTAAAGCAGTTAAAGAAGCAACTGGCTTAGGATTAAAAGATGCTAAAGAATTAGTAGATGGCGCTCCTAAAGTAATTAAAGAAGGCCTTGCTAAAGACGAAGCTGAAAAACTTAAAGAACAATTAGAAGAAGTAGGCGCGACTGTAGAATTAAAATAGTTCTCTCGTCTAAACTTAATATAGGTTAAGATAAATGAGATACATCGTTTGAATGTAGGAAGACTTAACCTAAATGCTTTGAGAAATGAAAACCCCGTTATCACGATAACGGGGTTTAGTTCATTTTCAGAATACAGTGGTACTTAATTAACGCATCCAAGTAGTTCAAGAAAAATGAAAAAATACACGAATAATATGTACTTTTTATGCTCATGACGTAAAAATACACGGTGATAATTCTTTAATACAAATCTATAAAGGAAAGGGGTGGGCTTATGAGTCATTATTATGATGAGTGCCCAGACGTTAAAAGTAATCAACAAACCATTGTTTACTCATATCAGCACGATAAATTACAGCTAGTGACAGATGCAGGTGTTTTTTCTAAAGATAAGGTAGATTTCGGCTCTGACTTGCTAATTCAAACGTTTTTGAATGAACATCCGCCTGGTCCGAGTAAGTCGATTGTTGATGTTGGATGTGGATATGGTCCTATTGGCCTAACCATAGCAAAGGTCTGTCCGCACCATAAAGTGACAATGCTTGACGTTAACCAACGCGCATTAGCACTAGCTGAAAAAAATAGTAAGCATAATCAAATTGATAATATCATTATTAAAGAAAGCGATGGTCTTTCTGCAGTAAAGCATAACGCTTGTGATTATATTTTAACTAATCCGCCAATTAGAGCTGGTAAAGAAGTTGTTCATCGAATTTTTGCTGAAGCATATGACAGGTTAAGGACACAGGGTGAGCTGTTCGTTGTCATACAAAAGAAACAAGGTATGCCATCCGCTAAAAAGAAATTGGCTGAACTATTTGATAATGTAGAAGTCGTCACAAAGAATAAAGGATATTATATATTAAGAAGTTCAAAAGGTTGATTTAATATTCGTATTCTGATATAGTTATAAAATGTAAAAATTTATGTTCAATAAGTGTGTACTTTTACCTAATAAGAGTAAGTGGAACAGGAATAACATGAAACGGAAATGGTGTCATCTTTAGTGTTGCCGTTTTCTTTTTGTCTTGTTAGCACACTTTTAAATGGACGGTAGCACACAATATTTGAGGGGTGAATCTGTTTGGCAGGTCAAGTTGTCCAATATGGAAGACATCGTAAACGTAGAAACTACGCGAGAATTTCAGAAGTATTAGAATTACCAAACTTAATAGAAATTCAAACTAAATCTTATGATTGGTTCCTAAAAGAAGGTTTACTAGAAATGTTCCGTGATATCTCACCAATTGAAGATTTCACAGGTAACCTATCATTAGAGTTTGTAGATTACAGATTAGGTGAACCAAAGTATGATTTAGAAGAATCGAAAAATCGTGACGCTACTTATGCTGCACCTCTTCGTGTTAAAGTGCGTCTCGTTATAAAAGAAACAGGTGAAGTTAAAGAGCAAGAAGTATTTATGGGAGACTTCCCATTAATGACAGATACAGGTACGTTTGTTATTAATGGTGCAGAGCGTGTTATTGTATCGCAATTAGTACGTTCACCATCCGTTTACTTTAATGAAAAAATTGACAAAAACGGACGAGAAAATTATGATGCTACAATCATTCCTAACCGTGGTGCCTGGTTAGAATACGAAACAGATGCTAAAGATGTTGTCTATGTTCGTATTGATAGAACTCGTAAATTGCCATTAACTGTCTTGTTACGCGCATTAGGCTTTTCAACTGATCAAGAAATTGTTGAGTTGTTAGGCGATAACGAATACTTGCGTAATACATTAGAAAAAGACGGAACAGAAAACACTGAACAAGCGTTATTAGAAATTTATGAACGTTTACGTCCTGGTGAACCACCAACAGTTGAAAATGCAAAAAGTTTATTATATTCTCGCTTCTTCGATCCGAAACGCTATGATTTAGCAAGCGTTGGACGTTATAAAGCGAACAAAAAATTGCATCTAAAACACCGTTTATTTAATCAAAAATTAGCAGAGCCTATCGTAAACAGCGAAACAGGTGAAATTGTTGCTGAAGAAGGTACTGTATTAGATCGTCGCAAATTAGACGAAATTATGGACGTTCTTGAAACAAATGCGAATAGTGAAGTATTCGAATTAGAAGGAACAGTAATAGACGAACCGGTTGAAATTCAATCAATCAAAGTCTATGTACCAAATGATGAAGAAGGTCGTACAACAACGATAATTGGTAATGCTTTACCAGATTCAGAAGTGAAATGTATCACACCTGCAGATATTATTTCTTCTATGAGTTACTTCTTCAACTTATTAGCTGGCATTGGTTACACGGATGATATCGATCATTTAGGTAACCGTCGTTTACGTTCAGTTGGTGAGTTATTGCAAAACCAATTCCGTATTGGTTTATCAAGAATGGAACGTGTTGTGCGTGAAAGAATGTCAATTCAAGATACAGAATCTATCACACCACAACAATTAATTAATATTAGACCAGTTATTGCATCAATTAAAGAATTCTTTGGTAGTTCTCAATTATCACAATTCATGGACCAAGCTAACCCATTAGCAGAATTAACACACAAACGTCGTTTATCTGCGTTAGGACCTGGTGGTTTAACACGTGAACGTGCACAAATGGAAGTTCGTGACGTGCATTATTCTCACTATGGCCGTATGTGTCCGATTGAAACACCAGAGGGTCCAAACATTGGTTTGATTAACTCATTATCTAGTTATGCGCGTGTCAACGAGTTTGGCTTTATTGAAACGCCTTATCGTAAAGTAGATATTGATACAAATGCAATCACAGATCAAATTGACTACTTAACCGCTGATGAAGAAGACAGTTATGTCGTTGCACAAGCGAACTCTCGCCTTGATGAAAATGGTCGTTTCTTAGATGATGAAGTAGTATGCCGTTTCCGCGGTAATAATACTGTTATGGCTAAAGAAAAAATGGACTACATGGATGTATCTCCTAAACAAGTTGTTTCAGCTGCGACAGCATGTATTCCATTCTTAGAGAACGATGACTCTAACCGTGCATTGATGGGTGCAAACATGCAACGTCAAGCAGTTCCGTTGATGAACCCTGAAGCGCCGTTCGTAGGAACAGGTATGGAGCATGTTGCTGCTCGTGACTCTGGTGCTGCGATTACTGCAAAATACAGAGGTCGTGTAGAACACGTTGAATCTAATGAAATCCTAGTGCGTCGATTAATTGAAGAAAATGGAAAAGAATATGAAGGCGAACTTGATCGCTATCCATTAGCGAAGTTTAAACGCTCTAACTCTGGTACATGTTATAACCAACGTCCAATTGTTTCTATTGGCGACGTTGTAGAATACAATGAAATTCTAGCTGACGGTCCATCAATGGAGCTTGGTGAAATGGCATTAGGCCGCAACGTTGTAGTTGGTTTCATGACTTGGGACGGCTATAACTATGAAGATGCTGTCATCATGAGTGAACGTTTAGTCAAAGATGACGTTTACACATCTATTCATATTGAAGAATATGAATCAGAAGCACGTGATACGAAATTAGGACCTGAGGAAATCACACGTGATATTCCTAACGTCTCTGAAAGTGCACTTAAAAACTTAGACGATCGCGGTATTGTTTATGTAGGTGCAGAAGTTAAAGATGGCGATATTTTAGTAGGTAAAGTAACGCCTAAAGGTGTCACAGAGCTAACAGCTGAAGAACGTCTATTACATGCAATCTTTGGTGAAAAAGCACGTGAAGTGCGTGACACTTCATTGCGTGTACCACATGGTGCTGGCGGTATTGTGCTAGATGTTAAAGTCTTCAACCGTGAAGAAGGAGATGACACACTTTCTCCAGGTGTTAACCAATTAGTACGCGTATATATTGTGCAGAAACGTAAAATACACGTTGGGGACAAAATGTGTGGTCGTCATGGTAACAAAGGTGTCATTTCTAAGATTGTTCCAGAAGAGGACATGCCTTATTTACCAGATGGACGTCCAATTGATATTATGTTAAACCCACTTGGTGTGCCATCACGTATGAACATTGGACAAGTTCTAGAGTTGCATTTAGGTATGGCTGCTAAAAACTTAGGTATTCATGTTGCGTCACCAGTATTTGATGGTGCGAACGATGAAGATGTATGGTCAACAATTGAAGAAGCTGGTATGGCACGTGACGGTAAAACCGTATTATATGATGGCCGTACAGGTGAGCCATTCGACAACCGTATCTCAGTCGGAGTTATGTACATGCTTAAACTTGCACATATGGTTGATGACAAATTACATGCTCGTTCAACAGGTCCATACTCATTAGTTACACAACAACCACTTGGTGGTAAAGCACAATTTGGTGGACAACGTTTCGGTGAGATGGAAGTATGGGCACTTGAAGCTTATGGTGCTGCCTATACATTGCAAGAAATCCTTACTTATAAATCTGATGATACGGTAGGCCGTGTTAAAACATACGAAGCTATCGTTAAAGGTGAAAACATTTCTAGACCAAGTGTTCCTGAATCATTCCGTGTATTGATGAAAGAACTTCAAAGTTTAGGTTTAGATGTGAAAGTGATGGATGAGCACGATAACGAAATCGAAATGGCAGATGTTGAAGATGAAGATACAACAGAGCGCAAAGTAGATTTGCAACAAAAAGATGCGCCACAATCTCAACAAGAAGAAACTGCTGATTAGTCAATATATTAGATATAAGGAATGGTGTTAGGACCAAGTGCTACGGATGTTTAAACATAATGTGTTTTGAGTTGCATCCATCCTAACCTTTCCTTAATTTCAATAGATGTAAATCAATCAAATGGCACAGCTAATCTAAATTGAAGGAGGTAGGCTCCTTGATTGATGTAAATAATTTCCATTATATGAAAATCGGTTTAGCCTCACCTGAAAAAATTCGTTCATGGTCATATGGTGAAGTGAAAAAACCAGAAACAATTAATTATCGTACGTTAAAACCAGAAAAAGATGGCTTATTCTGTGAGAGAATATTCGGCCCAACTAAAGATTGGGAATGTAGTTGTGGTAAATACAAACGTGTGCGTTATAAAGGCATGGTTTGTGATAGATGTGGTGTTGAAGTCACTAAATCTAAAGTTCGTCGTGAAAGAATGGGACATATTGAATTAGCAGCTCCTGTATCTCATATTTGGTACTTCAAAGGTATCCCAAGTCGTATGGGTCTGTTATTAGACATGTCTCCTAGAGCATTAGAAGAAGTTATCTATTTCGCTTCATATGTTGTTGTCGATCCAGGTCCAACTGGTTTAGAAAAGAAAACTTTATTATCTGAAGCTGAATTTAGAGACTACTATGACAAATATCCAGGACAATTCGTTGCTAAAATGGGTGCAGAAGGCATTAAAGATTTATTACATGAAATTGACCTTGATGAAGAGCTTAAGCAATTACGTGATGAATTAGAATCAGCAACTGGTCAAAGATTGACACGTGCAATTAAACGTTTAGAAGTTGTTGAATCTTTTAGAAATTCTGGCAATAAACCTGAGTGGATGATTTTAGATGTACTTCCAATTATTCCACCAGAAATCCGTCCTATGGTTCAATTAGACGGGGGCCGTTTTGCTACAAGTGACTTAAATGACTTATATCGTCGTGTCATTAATCGTAATAATCGTTTAAAACGTTTATTAGATTTAGGTGCGCCTGGTATTATCGTGCAAAATGAAAAACGTATGTTGCAAGAAGCAGTAGATGCTTTAATTGATAATGGACGACGCGGACGCCCAGTTACTGGACCAGGTAACAGACCTTTGAAATCTCTTTCTCATATGTTGAAAGGTAAACAAGGTCGTTTCCGTCAAAACTTACTCGGTAAACGTGTTGACTATTCAGGACGTTCAGTTATCGCAGTAGGTCCAAGCTTGAAAATGTACCAATGTGGTTTGCCAAAAGAAATGGCGCTCGAATTGTTCAAACCTTTTGTTATGAAAGAGTTAGTACAACGTGAAATTGCCACAAACATTAAAAATGCGAAAAGTAAAATTGAACGCATGGATGATGAAGTTTGGGATGTATTAGAAGATGTTATTAGAGAACATCCGGTTCTGTTAAACCGTGCGCCTACGCTTCATAGACTAGGTATTCAAGCATTTGAACCAACATTAGTAGAAGGTCGCGCAATTCGACTTCACCCACTTGTAACAACAGCTTACAATGCGGACTTTGATGGTGACCAAATGGCTGTTCACGTACCATTATCTAAAGAAGCTCAAGCAGAAGCACGTATGCTTATGCTGGCTGCACAAAATATTTTGAACCCTAAAGATGGTAAACCAGTTGTTACGCCATCACAAGATATGGTATTAGGTAACTACTACCTTACTTTAGAGCGCAAAGATGCAATTAATACTGGTGCTATTTTTAACGATACAAACGAAGTGTTAAAAGCATATGCCAATGGCTATGTACACTTGCATACACGTATCGGTGTACATGCTGGGTCATTTAACAACCCGACATTTACTGAAGAACAAAATAAAAAAATCTTAGCTACATCTGTAGGTAAAGTCATTTTTAATGAAATTATTCCAGAATCATTTGCGTATATTAATGAACCATCACAAGCAAATTTAGAAGACAAAACACCTGATAAATATTTTGTTGATCCATCACAATTAGGTGAAGGTGGACTTAAAGCATTCTTTGAAGAACAAGAATTGACTGAGCCATTCAACAAAAAATTCTTAGGTAATATTATTGCTGAAGTCTTTAATAGATTTAGCATTACTGATACATCAATGATGCTTGACCGTATGAAAGACTTAGGTTTCAAATTTTCATCAAAAGCAGGTATTACTGTAGGTGTCGCAGATATCGTTGTATTACCAGACAAAAAAGATATCTTAGATGAACATGAAAAACTTGTTGATCGAGTAACAAAACAATTCAATCGTGGTTTAATAACAGAAGATGAACGTTATAATGCAGTCGTTGAAATTTGGACAGATGCTAAAGACCAAATTCAAGGCGAATTAATGCAATCACTTGAGAAAACAAACCCAATCTTTATGATGAGTGATTCAGGTGCGCGTGGTAACGCATCTAACTTTACGCAATTAGCTGGTATGCGTGGTTTAATGGCTGCGCCATCAGGTAAAATTATTGAGTTGCCAATCACTTCTTCATTCCGTGAAGGTTTAACCGTATTAGAATACTTCATTTCTACCCATGGTGCACGTAAAGGTCTTGCCGATACAGCGCTTAAAACAGCTGACTCTGGTTACCTTACTCGTCGTCTTGTTGACGTTGCACAAGATGTTATTGTACGTGAAGAAGACTGTGGCACTGACCGTGGTTTACTTGTATCTGATATTAGAGAAGGTACAGAAATGATTGAACCGTTTATCGAACGTATCGAAGGTCGCTATTCTAAAGAAACAATTCGTCACCCTGAAACGGATGAAATTATCATTCGTCCTGATGAATTGATTACAGCTGAAATCGCGAAGAAAATTACCGATGCAGGTATTGAGCAAATGTACATCCGTTCAGCATTTACTTGTAACACACGTCACGGCGTATGTGAAAAATGTTATGGTAAAAACCTTGCGACAGGTGAAAAAGTTGAAGTGGGTGAAGCAGTTGGAACAATTGCTGCTCAATCAATTGGTGAACCAGGTACGCAGCTTACAATGCGTACATTCCACACAGGTGGTGTAGCAGGTAGCGATATCACTCAAGGTCTTCCACGTATCCAAGAGATTTTCGAAGCGCGTAATCCAAAAGGACAAGCTGTGATTACTGAAATCGAAGGTGTTGTTGAAGATATTAAATTAGCGAAAGACCGTCAACAAGAAATTGTTGTTAAAGGCGCAAACGAAACAAGATCTTACCTTGCTTCAGGTACTTCAAGATTAAAAGTAGAAGTAGGACAATCAGTTGAACGAGGAGAAGTATTAACAGAAGGTTCAATTGAGCCGAAAAACTTCTTAGCTGTGGCTGGTTTAAATGCTACTGAAAGTTACTTGCTTAAAGAGGTACAAAAAGTTTATCGTATGCAAGGTGTAGAAATCGATGATAAACACGTTGAAGTAATGGTTAGACAAATGCTACGTAAAGTGCGTATTATCGAAGCTGGCGACACTAAATTATTACCAGGTTCACTTGTAGATATTCACCACTTTACAGACGCAAACCGCGATGCATTTAAACAACGTAAACGCCCAGCAACAGCCAAACCAGTGTTGTTAGGTATTACTAAAGCATCTCTTGAAACAGAAAGCTTCTTATCAGCGGCTTCATTCCAAGAAACAACACGTGTCCTTACAGATGCAGCTATCAAAGGTAAACGTGATGACTTACTTGGACTTAAAGAGAATGTTATTATTGGTAAACTTATCCCAGCTGGTACAGGTATGAGACGATACAGTAGCGTTAAATACGATAAAACCACTGTTCCAGTAGCTGAACAAACAGAAGAACAATTAACAGACAAATAATAAAATTGACTGGGACATTTCCTGAAAAATTAGCTAGTAAATGCGGTTTTTGTAACGTCATTTACTAGCTATTTTATTTACAATACTTGTATTGAAAGCTCACTTGCTTAGTCGACACTTCTGAGTGTGGTCCCAACTTGTTGGAAATATTTGTTTCTGACACTATGATTTTCAATCAATTTTGCTATTATATATTGACTGTAATAAAGTTAAGTGTTATTATTGTAAAGGTTGATGCAAGCAGAACTTTGGAGGATGTTCATGTCTAATGAAAAAGTTGCACGCTTTAACAAACAACACGTTGTAGTTGGTCTTAAAGAAACGCTCAAGGCGTTAAAGAAAGATCAAGTTACAGCATTGATTATTGCAAAAGACGTCGAAGTATTTTTATTATCTCGCGTGTTTAGCTATGTCAATCACACAAATATACCTGTTTATTATTTCGAGAGTAAACAAGCTCTTGGCAAATATGTAGGTATTAATGTTAATGCGACAATTGTTGCATTATTGAATGAGAATTAGTAAGTATTTGCTTACTAACTTTTATTTAACCTTAAAATGAACCACCTGGATGTGTGGGATTAAAAAGTGAAGAGAGGAGGACTTACTCAATGCCAACTATTAACCAATTAGTACGTAAACCAAGACAAAGCAAATCTAAGAAATCAGATTCACCAGCTTTAAATAGAGGTTTCAACAGTAAAAAGAAACAATTTACTGACTTAAATTCACCTCAAAAACGTGGTGTTTGTACGCGTGTAGGAACAATGACTCCTAAGAAACCTAACTCAGCGTTACGTAAATATGCACGTGTGCGTTTATCAAATAACATTGAAATCAACGCATACATCCCTGGTATCGGACACAACTTACAAGAACACAGTGTTGTACTTGTTCGTGGTGGACGTGTAAAAGACTTACCAGGTGTGCGTTACCATATTGTACGTGGTGCACTTGATACTTCAGGTGTTGATGGACGTAAACAAGGTCGTTCATTATACGGAACTAAAAAACCTAAAAACTAAGTTTAAGATTGTGTAAATTTTAAATGAGAAAACTAAAAATATACTATAATGTGAAGGGAGGATTTTAATTATGCCTCGTAAAGGATCAGTACCTAAAAGAGACGTATTACCAGATCCAATTCATAACTCTAAGTTAGTTACGAAATTGATTAACAAAATTATGTTAGACGGTAAACGTGGAACAGCACAAAGAATTCTTTATTCTGCTTTCGACTTAGTTGAACAACGCAGCGGTCGAGATGCATTAGAAGTATTCGAAGAAGCAATCAATAATATTATGCCAGTATTAGAAGTTAAAGCTCGTCGTGTAGGTGGTTCTAACTATCAAGTACCAGTTGAAGTTCGTCCAGAACGTCGTACAACATTAGGTTTACGTTGGTTAGTAAACTATGCGCGTCTTCGTGGTGAAAAAACGATGGAAGATCGTTTAGCTAACGAAATTTTAGATGCAGCTAATAATACAGGTGGTGCAGTTAAGAAACGTGAGGATACTCACAAAATGGCTGAAGCGAACAAAGCATTCGCGCACTACCGCTGGTAAAATGAAAGCTTTTACCCTGAGCGTGCTCCAATCCATTGGTTTACCAGTGCTGGTACATGCTTAGGGCATCGCCATATCTAAAGTACTTATTCAGTAAATACTGGAAGGAGAAAAAATACATGGCAAGAGACTTTTCTTTGAAAAATACTCGTAACATCGGTATCATGGCTCACATTGATGCTGGTAAAACAACTACGACTGAACGTATTCTTTATTACACAGGTCGTATCCACAAAATTGGTGAAACACATGAAGGTGCTTCACAAATGGACTGGATGGAACAAGAGCAAGATCGCGGTATCACTATTACGTCAGCTGCTACAACTGCGCAATGGAATGGTCACCGTGTTAACATCATCGATACACCAGGACACGTAGACTTCACTGTTGAGGTTGAACGTTCTTTACGTGTACTTGATGGTGCGGTTACTGTACTTGATGCACAATCAGGTGTAGAACCACAAACTGAAACAGTATGGCGCCAAGCTACAACTTATGGCGTACCTCGTATTGTATTCGTAAACAAAATGGATAAATTAGGTGCGAACTTTGACTACTCTGTAAGCACATTACATGATCGCTTACAAGCAAATGCACAACCTATCCAATTACCAATTGGTGCTGAAGATGACTTTGAAGCAATCATCGACTTAGTCGAAATGAAATGTTTCAAATACAACAATGATTTAGGTACTGAAATTGAAGAAATCGAAATCCCAGATAGCCATAAAGAAAAAGCTGAAGAAGCACGTGCAACATTAATTGAAGCCGTTGCTGAAACAAGCGATGAGTTAATGGAAAAATATCTTGGTGACGAAGAAATTACTGTTCCTGAATTAAAAGAAGCGATTCGTGAAGCTACTACAAATGTAGAATTTTACCCAGTACTTTGCGGTACAGCTTTCAAAAATAAAGGTGTTCAATTAATGCTAGATGCAGTAATTGACTATTTACCATCACCATTAGATGTTAAACCAATCATTGGTCACCGTTCTGAAAATCCAGACGAAGAAGTTATCGCGAAAGCAGACGATGATGCAGAATTTGCTGCATTGGCTTTCAAAGTAATGACTGACCCTTATGTTGGTAAATTAACATTCTTCCGTGTGTACTCAGGTACATTATCATCTGGTTCATACGTGAAAAACTCTACAAAAGGTAAACGTGAACGTGTAGGTCGTTTATTACAAATGCATGCAAACTCACGTCAAGAAATTAGTACCGTGTACTCAGGCGATATCGCTGCTGCGGTAGGTCTTAAAGACACAGGTACAGGTGATACTTTATGTGGTGAGAAAAATGACATTATCTTGGAATCAATGGAATTCCCAGAACCTGTTATCCACTTATCAGTTGAACCAAAATCTAAAGCTGACCAAGATAAAATGACAACAGCTTTAGTTAAATTACAAGAAGAAGACCCAACATTCCATGCACATACTGATGATGAAACTGGACAAGTTATCATTGGTGGTATGGGTGAATTACACTTAGACATCTTGGTTGACCGTATGAAAAAAGAATTCAACGTTGAATGTAATGTAGGTGCGCCGATGGTTTCTTACCGTGAAACATTCAAAAAAGCTGCACAAGTTCAAGGTAAATTCTCTCGTCAATCTGGTGGACGTGGTCAATACGGTGATGTTCACATTGAATTTACACCTAATGAAACAGGCGCTGGTTTCGAATTCGAAAACGCAATCGTTGGTGGTGTAGTTCCTCGTGAATACATTCCATCAGTTGAAGCAGGTCTAAAAGATGCTATGGAAAATGGTGTCTTAGCTGGTTATCCACTAATTGATGTTAAAGCTAAATTATTTGATGGTTCATACCATGATGTCGATTCATCAGAAATGGCCTTCAAAATTGCTGCATCATTAGCGCTTAAAGAAGCTGCTAAAAAATGTGATCCAGTTATCTTAGAACCAATGATGAAAGTTACAATCGAAATGCCTGAAGAATACATGGGTGATATCATGGGTGATGTAACAGCTCGTCGTGGACGTGTTGATGGTATGGAACCTCGTGGTAATGCACAAGTTGTTAACGCTTATGTACCGCTTTCAGAAATGTTCGGTTATGCAACATCATTACGTTCTAACACACAAGGTCGCGGTACTTACACAATGTACTTTGACCACTATGCAGAAGTTCCAAAATCAATTTCTGAAGAAATCATTAAGAAAAACAAAGGCGAATAATTTAACTTGTTTTAACCGTGCTAACTAGGTTAAAATACACTTTGAGTTAAAACAACTTTGCTCACGCTTTTACAATTGATTTTTTGTAGAAAATGCATTATAAAGGAATTATGAATTTCTTTGAGGCAACTCAATCTATTATATTCTCATGATGGTGAGAAACTGTCATGAGAGATAATATTGAAATAACTTTTAACTAGAAGAGGAGAGATTTAATAATGGCAAAAGAAAAATTCGATCGCTCAAAAGAACATGCCAATATTGGTACTATCGGTCACGTTGACCATGGTAAAACTACTTTAACAGCTGCAATTGCAACTGTATTAGCAAAAAATGGTGACACTGTAGCACAATCATACGACATGATTGACAACGCTCCAGAAGAAAAAGAACGTGGTATTACAATCAATACTGCACACATCGAATATCAAACTGATAAACGTCACTATGCGCACGTTGACTGCCCAGGACACGCTGACTATGTTAAAAACATGATTACTGGTGCTGCTCAAATGGACGGCGGTATCTTAGTAGTTTCTGCTGCAGATGGTCCAATGCCACAAACTCGTGAACACATTCTTTTATCACGTAACGTTGGTGTGCCAGCATTAGTAGTATTCTTAAACAAAGTTGACATGGTTGACGATGAAGAATTATTAGAATTAGTAGAAATGGAAGTTCGTGATTTATTAACTGAATATGACTTCCCAGGTGACGATGTGCCTGTAATCGCTGGTTCAGCATTAAAAGCTTTAGAAGGCGACGAAAAATACGAAGCTAAAATCTTAGAATTAATGGATGCAGTTGATAACTACATTCCAACTCCAGAACGTGACTCTGACAAACCATTCATGATGCCAGTTGAGGACGTATTCTCAATCACTGGTCGTGGTACTGTTGCTACAGGCCGTGTTGAACGTGGTCAAATCAAAGTCGGTGAAGAAGTTGAAATTATTGGTATCCACGATACTACTAAAACAACTGTTACTGGTGTAGAAATGTTCCGTAAATTATTAGACTACGCTGAAGCTGGTGACAACATCGGTGCGTTATTACGTGGTGTTGCTCGTGAAGATGTACAACGTGGACAAGTATTAGCTGCTCCAGGTTCAATTACACCTCACACTAAATTTAAAGCTGACGTATATGTTTTATCTAAAGATGAAGGTGGACGTCATACACCATTCTTCTCAAACTACCGCCCACAATTCTATTTCCGTACTACAGACGTAACTGGTGTTGTTAACTTACCAGAAGGTACAGAAATGGTTATGCCTGGCGACAACGTTGAAATGACAGTTGAATTAATCGCTCCAATCGCTATCGAAGACGGAACTCGTTTCTCAATTCGTGAAGGTGGACGTACTGTAGGATCAGGCGTTGTAACTGAAATCATGGAATAATTTAATTATTCAAAGCTCCCTTTAGGGGGCTTTTTTAGATTTAGAATTGTTATATAAGTAAAAGCTACGCCATGACGATACTTGATTGTATCTTTGATGGCGTAGCTTTTTCAGTTAAAAAACATGTTCTAATTCTAGTATTTTTAAGAAGACACTAGCCGCATACTTAAATGCGGACTCATCAATATCAAAATGTGGATTATGATGAGGTGCTGTTATTCCTTTATCTACATTGCCACATCCCGTTAAGAAAAAGGCACCTGGACGCACTTTTAAATAGTGAGAAAAGTCTTCTCCAATCATCATTAAATCAGACTCGTTAAATCTTAAGTGCAAGTCATTCGATGCTTGTTTCACTTGAGCGTATGCTTGTGGATGATTATGCACTGGTAAATAGCCTTTAATGTATTCTAAATCATAAGTAATATCATTGGCTAAAGCTAGTCCCTGTAGTAGTTTGTCCATACGCATTTCGACGTGCTCTTGTATGTCAGTATCAAATGTTCGCACGGTACCTTTACAGAAAGCACTATCAGGAATAACACTATCAGATGAACCAGCTTGAATCATACCAAATGTTAATACAGCTTCTTTAACAGGGTCTATCGTACGAGAAATAATTTTTTGTGCACTTAATATAAATTCAGCCATAATAACGATAGGATCTATCGTTTCATGTGGCTTTGCACCGTGTCCACCTCTGCCTTTTATGGTAACTGAGAATTCGTCAGGGCTTGCCATGATTGCACCGGGTCTAGAATAAATCGTGCCTGTTTCATAACCACTCCATAAGTGTGTGCCATAAATTTTATCAACATCTTGTAAACAGCCATCTTCTATCATTTCTTGAGAACCGCCAGGCATGATCTCTTCACCATATTGGAATATGCAGACGACATTCCCTTTTAACAAATGACGATGCTCATGAATAATTTCTGCTACACCAAGTAAAATAGCGGTATGACCATCATGACCACAAGCATGCATAAAGCCTTCATGTCGCGATTTGTAAGGCACATCATTCAATTCTGTTACAGGTAATGCATCGAAATCAGCGCGAAAGGCTATAGTAGGGCCTTCTTCATTCCCTTTGAAAGTCGCCTTAATACCATTGCGGCCAACTGGGGCTTCGATATCACAGTCAAGATGGCTAAGTTGATTTAAAATATAATTATGAGTCCAAGTTTCTTCGAATGATGGTTCGGGATACTGATGCATATAGCGACGCATTTGAATCATTCGATTTTCTTTATGACTCGCTAATTGAAACCAATCTAACACGTGTTTCACTTCCTCCATTATGTTCGTATTTCTTAGTATATCAGACTCTGCACGAGCGATATAGATGTGAATAAAAATCTTTTATTTATAAAATTGATTATGCCATTTTTATATTAGGCTGGACATAAATTTCACAATAATATTCCGTATGATTGACTCGCTTGCTTAGGGGAAGTTTCAGCTTGTCCTATTCGCTTAAGTGTCTCACTAAAATACAGGGTATTTATATGAGTTTTCATATTTAAAATACTTTAAAAAAACAAGGAACTTTTATAGCATTTAATCAATGTTACTAAACAAAATGAACGAGCTACTTTATGTATAAAAACGATAACACGAGGCATCATAAACTATTAATAGAAACTTCAGTTTTAATCCCTTTAGTTAGAAATAACACTCGAAAGAAATACTTTGACAGTGCTATTTTAATTCGTTACAGTTATATCCCAAACTGAGGGATTGATTTAATAAATGAAAAAATAATCATACTGCAATAATGATAAGGCTTTCATGAGCGATTAAAATAAGGTATGATAAATGTGAAATTCGAATACAAGGGGGACATATTTGTGGTTCAATCATTACACAACTTTTTAGAAGAAAATATTCAATATTTAAAAGACAACGGTTTATATAATGAAATCGATTCAATCGAAGGTGCCAATGGTCCTGAAATTACTATTAATGGTAAAACGTATATTAACCTATCTTCAAATAATTACTTAGGACTGGCTACTAACGAAGATTTAAAAACGGCAGCTAAATCTGCAATCGATTCACATGGTGTAGGCGCAGGTGCTGTACGCTCAATTAATGGTACATTAGACTTACATGATGAGTTAGAAGAAACATTAGCGCAATTTAAAGGAACTGAAGCAGCCATCGCATATCAATCTGGGTTTAATTGCAATATGGCTGCAATTTCG
Organism: Staphylococcus sp. HMSC62D11; assembly: GCF_001839145.1. NCBI lineage: Bacteria > Bacillati > Bacillota > Bacilli > Caryophanales > Staphylococcaceae > Staphylococcus > Staphylococcus sp. HMSC62D11. The sequence goes on from NZ_KV840201.1 coordinate 38,347, forward strand.
GCAGTCATGAACAAAAATGACGCGATTTTATCAGATGAATTAAACCATGCTTCAATTATTGATGGTTGCCGATTATCTAAAGCTAAAATCATTCGTGTAAATCACTCAGATATGGATGACTTAAGAGCTAAAGCTAAAGAGGCTGTTGAATCTGGTAAATATAATAAAGTAATGTATATTACTGATGGCGTATTTAGCATGGATGGTGATGTTGCCAAGTTACCTGAAATTGTAGAAATTGCTGAAGAGTTTGGTTTAATCACTTATGTGGATGATGCACATGGTTCAGGAGTTATGGGTAATGGTGCTGGAACCGTTAAACATTTTGGTTTACAAGATAAGATTGATTTCCAAATCGGTACACTTTCTAAGGCCATTGGTGTTGTTGGTGGTTACGTAGCAGGTACGAAAGCGTTAATAGATTGGTTAAAGGCACAATCTAGACCATTTTTATTCTCTACATCATTAGCCCCTGGTGATACGAAAGCTATTACAGAAGCTGTAAAAAAATTAATGGCTTCTACTGAGTTGCATGACAAACTCTGGGATAATGCACGATATCTAAAAGACGGATTAGCAAAACTTGGCTTTAATACAGGTGAATCAGAGACACCAATTACTCCGGTTATTATTGGAGATGAAAAAGAAACTCAAGAATTTAGTAAACGCTTAAAAGACGAAGGTATATATGTAAAATCAATCGTCTTTCCAACAGTACCACGTGGCACTGGTCGAGTAAGAAATATGCCTACTGCAGCGCATACGAAAGAAATGTTAGATAAAGCAATTGCGGCTTATGAAAAAGTAGGTAAAGCATTAGGCACAATCGAATAGTGTAAACTATCATTATCCACTGGCTACAAAGCTAGTGGATGTTTTTTATGGAGTGAAATGCTAAACTGAAATGCGTAAACACACTTGTATGGAGGTCTGGGAATGTTAGTTATAAATGAACAAGATCAACAGCAATTATTGAATATGAAAGAAGTGATCGATGAAGTTGCTCATGCACTGAAAGCTTTTTCAGAGGGAAAGACAGAAACACCATTACGCTATGTATTACCATTTAATAATGAAAATAAATATTTGGTTATGCCTGCGCTTTCAGATGAGTTAAAAATTGTTGGTATCAAAACTGTAACATTTGCACCAGAAAATCCTGAAAAAGGTAAAAAAACAATTACTGGTTCTGTATTATTAAGTGACTATGAGACTGGAGAAACACTAGCTGTGTTAGATGGGAATTATTTAACCAAAATTCGCACAGGTGCTATTTCCGGTGTTGCAACTAAATACTTAGCACGTGAAGAAGCTAAAACATTATGCGTGATAGGTGCAGGGGACCAAGCACAAGGATTAGTGGCTGCAGTTATGGCAGTGAGAAATATAGATACTGTTCATTTTTCAAGTCGTACTAAAGAAAAAGCCAATCAATTCGCAGATACAGTTGCTAAAAAATATCACGTTACAACAAAAGTTTTTAATGTGGCCGATGATGCTATGGAAAAAGCCGACATTATTGTAACTGCTACGAATTCTAGTTACCCAGTTTATTCTCGTTCGCTAAAGCCTGGAGTGCATTTAAATGCGGTAGGTTCATTTAAGCCAGATATGCAAGAATTACCATCAGAATCAATGTTAGTTGCTAATAAAATTGTTGTAGAATCGGTTGAAGCAGCCATGGAAGAGACAGGGGATTTAAAAGTACCACAAGATGAAGGTTTAATTACAGTAAACTCACTGTATGGAGAGTTAGGTGATATTGTAGCGGGAAACATTCTAGGACGTGAAGACAATAAAGAAGTAACGCTATTTAAATCAGTTGGATTAGCAATTGTCGATATTGTCGTTGCACATTATTTTTATAAGAAAGCACTAAAAAACAGCAATAAATCATAAAATATGTTGAAACAAGTGCTTCAATAAAAATAAATTAACACAACACCAAACGTAAAGATTGTTAGTCTAAACTAAAGCTAATAACGGCAATTAAATTAATGAAAGAGAGATATTTTGTATGTTAGAACTGAGACCATTACGCAACAAAGATGAAGTTGCTTTAAGACATTATGTAGAAGCGTGGTATCATAACAATGAACCGATTGTGCCTAACAATACTGATTTAGCCAACTACACTTCCTTTAAACATATGGTTGAGGAATTGAATAACAAAGGTGTACATAAGGATTGGGTTCCTACAACAACACTATTTTGTTTTAAAAATGATGAAATTGTTGGTGCGGTAGATATTCGACATCAGTTAAATCAACGTTTGACCAATATAGGCGGTCATGTAGGTTATGGTGTAGTGAAATCTCAGAGAGGTCAAGGCATCGCTTTATATATGCTCAAAGAAGCGAAGAAAATATTGAAAGAATTGAATGTTGATAAAGTTTTAATGACGTGCAATCCTAAAAATTATGCGTCTCAAGCAGTTATAAAGCATTGTGCTGGCTATGAAATAGCACCTTATATTAAGAAAAATGGGCAGTTAGTCAGCCGTTTTGAAATTCCGAATGATTGAAGGTTAAAATATGAAAGAATTAAAAGTTGTATATGCATTAATTCAAAATGAAGATGGACAAGTCTTACTTGTACATAACACAGACGGTGGAGGTTGGTCATTGCCTGGAGGTAAAGTTGAGCCGGAAGAAACGTTAGTAGAGGCTGTAAAGAGAGAAATTATGGAAGAAACAGGTTTGGAAGGACAAATTGGTGATATATTAAGTATTAATGAGGGCAAGTCACGATCCATGGATGTCCACACACTATTCTTTATGTTTCGTGTAACGGTTACGTCATTTGCGACTCAAATCCAGGTGCCAAATGAAATATCCACAGTACGTTGGATGACGATAAGAGAAGCGGATGAGAAATTAATTTATTATCAACAAAGTTTAGCAGAACTGTTGAAAAATAGAGCAACTTACGATTATGAAGGTTATGTATCGTAAAAATAAAGGATGATAGAAGGTTTGTCTCAATAGGCCATTTATCATCTTTTTTATATCTTTATGATTAACTGAATCATATTTTTAACAATAATACAGGCGACAATTAAAATAATAAGACTTGAAATCTTATTTAACAGGATGATATATTTACCTGTTTTATCGAGATGACCGATGACTTTACCAATAATTGCTAATAAAATAAACCAAAACCAAGAAACACTTATTGTTGCAAATGTAAACCACCATTTGTCTAGACCTTGATATAATGTTGAACTTGTACCAATGACTCCAATAGTATCCATAATAGCATGTGGATTAAGTAATGATACTGATAAAGTAAAACTAATTTGCTTCTTAGCAGACATAGGGGGTTGTGATTTTAAATCAGCCGGTTGTTCACGCCACAATGACCTAGCGATATATAATAAAAAAATGAAGCCAACAAGAAAAATGACGAGTTGTAACATAGGCAGTGAGATTAAGATAAGTGATACGCCTAGAACGGCTAGCAATATTAACACGCTATCACACAATCCTGCTGTGATAATGACAGGCAGTGTGCTTATGAAATGCTTATGATTAGCGCCTTGATTAAACACAAAGACATTCTGTGCGCCTAAAGGTAAAATTAAGTCTAATGCTAATAAAAAGCCATGGGAGATTGCTTGAAACATGTGAGTAACACGTCCTTTCAAGAATTTACTCAGCATATTATAAGTTCAATAAGTGGTAAAGACATTGTCGGAAACGCCTGACATCTTATGCGCTTAAAAATGAGTCAGTCGCAATAAATGAGTTTAGATTTAGAAGATTATGATAGCTAAAAATTAGTGGATTAAGTAATTGCTAATTGATAAAGATAATGCAATAGACATCAAGGAATAGCGTACACTTAAAAGTGCAGCATATTCCCAATTGCTATTGTTGGGTAGAAAACATACATATTATTGTCCCTGTTTTCTACCCGGCGTCAAAAGTTTATAAATAGTTTTACAATGAACTGTAAAATCGCAAGGCAATGAAGTAAAACTAGGACTGCCTTTTATTTATAAATTTTAATTTAGCACAATGTAAATCAAAAAACAATATGTAATTACTGTGAATTTTTATATCAGGATTTATTATTGAATGAAAGAACCTAGTTTCGAATGTTTAATGAGTATCGAAATATCACTTAATAACAATCATATTTATAATAAATTGAATATTTGATGAATTAAAAAGCTAATATTTTAAAATTAGTTAGTAAAAATGTACTTTGTGTATATACATGTAAGCGTTTTTATATTATAATATTTGTGTAAATACAGGTAATGTACATATAGTAAGGACAAAAATACTTTTAGCAAAAACAAAGGGAGCGTATATTTTTATGAAAAGAATAATGATTACGGGTGCTTTAGGACAAATTGGTACGGAATTAGTAGGTAAATGTAGAGAAATTTATGGCACAGACAATGTTTTAGCTACTGATATTAGAGAACCTGAAGCAGATTCACCTGTGAAAGATGGTCCTTTTGAAATTTTAGATGTGACTGATAAGGATCGTATGTTTGAGATTGTTAAGGATTTTGAAGCAGATTCATTGATGCATATGGCTGCTTTATTATCAGCGACTGCTGAGAAAAAACCGTTATTAGCATGGGAATTAAATATGGGTGGACTTATGAACGCGCTAGAAGCAGCAAGAGAATATGACTTGCACTTCTTTACGCCAAGTTCAATAGGTGCTTTTGGTAGCTCAACACCAAAAGTAAATACGCCACAAGTGACCATCCAACGACCAACAACGATGTATGGTGTGAATAAAGTAGCTGGAGAATTATTATGCCAATATTACTATGAAAAGTTTGGTGTAGATACACGTAGTGTCAGATTTCCAGGGCTTATATCTTATGTTAAAGAACCAGGGGGCGGCACGACTGATTATGCTGTTGAAATATACTTTAAAGCTGTTCGTGAAGGGCGTTACACTAGCTATATAGCTAAAGACACATATATGGATATGATGTTTATGGATGACGCGATTGATGCTATCATCAAACTAATGGAAGCAGATAGTGAAAATTTAGTAACACGCAATGGTTATAATCTTAGTGCAATGAGCTTTGAACCAGAAATGCTCAAAGAAGCGATTCAACAATACTATCCAAATTTTGTTTTAGATTATGAAGTGGATCCAGATCGTCAAGGCATTGCGGATACTTGGCCTGACAGTATTGATACAAGTTGTTCACGCAATGAATGGGGCTTTAATCCTCAATACGATTTACCTAAGATGACTAAGATTATGCTTCGAGCAATTGAAGCTAAAGACAAAGTATAAATATATCTTCAAACACGATGCATATCAATAAAAAATAGGATAACTCTTACCTCATAAGCTTGAAAAATGCTTAAGGGGTAAGAGTTTTGTTATGCTTGTTAAATAACGGTTAATATTCTGATATATTTTGAATTTTTAGAAAATTTATTGAAAGACGCCGTTGAGATTGCTATAATTACATATAATTATTGATAACGGAAATTTTTAGGAGGCAATATTCATGTCAGAAAAAGTAAAATTTGTAGAACGTCAAGCACTTAAAGAAAAACCAGATACTGCTGGTTTAGGATTTGGACAATATTTCACAGATTACATGCTCAGTTATGACTATGATATCGATAAAGGTTGGCATGATTTAAAAATCGTACCGTATGCACCATTAGAAGTATCACCAGCCGCACAAGGTTTACATTATGGACAAGCCGTTTTTGAAGGGTTAAAAGCATATAAAACGAATGATGAGGTTGTCTTATTCCGTCCAGACCAAAACTTTAAACGTATTAACGATTCTTTAGCACGTTTAGAGATGCCGAAAATTGATGAAGATGTATTATTAGAGGGATTAAAACAATTAGTTGATGTAGAACGCGACTGGGTACCAGAAGGAGAAGGCCAATCATTATATATTCGACCATTTGTTTTTGCAACGGAAGGTATCCTTGGTGTGCGCCCATCACACCAATATAAATTATTAATTATTTTATCACCATCAGGTGCATATTATGGTGGAGACACATTGAAATCAACAAAGATTTATGTCGAAGATGAATATGTACGTGCCGTACGCGGTGGTGTTGGATTTGCTAAAGTAGCAGGAAACTATGCTGCAAGTTTACTCGCACAAAGTAATGCGAATAAGCTAGGTTATGATCAAGTATTGTGGTTAGATGGTGTTGAACAAAAATATGTTGAAGAAGTAGGTAGTATGAACATCTTCTTCGTTGAAAACGGAAAAGTAGTTACGCCAGCATTAAATGGTAGTATCTTACCTGGTATTACACGCAAATCAATCATCGAATTAGCTAAAGAATTAGGCTATGAAGTTGAAGAACGTAAAGTATCCGTTGATGAATTATTTGAAGCATACGATAAAGGTGCTTTAACTGAAGTGTTTGGTTCAGGTACAGCAGCAGTCATTTCACCAGTAGGAACATTACGTTATGAAGACCGTGAAATTGTAATTAACAATAACGAACCAGGAGAAATTACTAAAAAATTATACGATACTTACACAGGCATTCAAAGTGGTAAATTGGAAGATAAACACGGTTGGCGTGTGGTTGTTCCTAAATATTAATAGGTTATTAGAATTAAACAGGATGGGACATCAATGTCTCTGACAAGTTGAAGAGGGAGCGGGATAGAATTCATTATGAATTCGTATTCTCGCTCCCTTCATTATTCATATGAAGTGTCATTAAGACAAAGCTCAATGCTTTTAAGTATCAAGTATTTTAGGATTTATGTTCAACCTGCTTTAAATTTCTTGAAATAAAAAGAGAAAATTTAACATTTTTATTAAATTATAGCTTTGATTAGAAAAACAATGTCATTCATACTTAGGTACTGAATGTTTTTTATCAACAACGCATACTTTTTTGTGTCATTATTGAATCATAATTACAGCTTGGTATATAGAGTGGTTGTGTAGGAAAAATTAACCAAAAAGATTTTAGAAGAGATTAAAATAAAAGTGACAATAATATATTGAGGTGAGCAAAATGAATGATTTATTTGGTTTCATAACTAAAGTTATTGATTTCTTACGTAGTATTCTTGTCAACGGTGAACCTAGAAGATAACCAACGAAAAAACTCCTTAAGTATACTGAGCCTCAAATGATGCGTCTTGGTTTAGTACACTAATTAAAGAGCTTGTTTCCCAAAAAGGGAACAAGCTCTTTGATTTTTTATAAACTATGAAGTTAAACAATGGCTAATTATTTTATTTAAATAATAAAATACGTAGACTGTGTAGTAATATTTTAAAGTTATAAAACGAGAGAACACTCATCCATAACATGGTTTGGAGAGTGTTCTCGATTTGTATCAATATATTTGTTGCCATTACATAAATAAATATTTAATTTCTATAATACTAGCTACAACTACTAAGTTGTTTTTTTAGTATAAAGATATATTGGGGTACCTGCTAACGTAATAGCTATCCCAATAAACGCTAGTATCGGTTGTGTAATTAAGGTATTAACTAGAACGAATATACCGGCAATAAGCGCGATACCAGGAATAAATGGATACAATGGCACTTTGTACGGACGGGGCAACTCTGGTTCTCGACGTCGTAACAAGAATACGGCTATAAATGCCATACAATAAAATGACCATATAACGAATATCAGCATATTTGTAATCGTATCAAAAGCGCCAAGTAAAATCATTACTGTAGCAATGATTACTTGTATCATGCCACCAAACCATGGTGCTTTTGTAGGTGTTAAGCTTGAGAATAGACGTTTAAATGGCAAGCGATTATTTTGCGCCATTGCGTATGGAATACGCATGCCTGTCATAGTATAACCATTCATTGTTCCATAGACTGATATTAAAATGCCAATGGTAACCAGTTTACCGCCAATTGGTCCAAACAATAGGTTAGAAGCATCACTGGCAGCATTTAAGTTACCGGCAATATGAGAAATAGGTAATGTCATTAAAAATGCAGCATTTATTAATAAATATACTAGCATAATACAACCTATACCTATTGCGATAGCGCCAGGTAAATCTTTGCGTGGATTTTTAAGTTCTCCTGCAATATTTCCTACGTGAATCCAGCCATCATATGCAAACATCGTTGCTAGCAATCCACTACCAAGTGCTGTGAAGAAACCTGAATGCGTGCCGTTTTCTATAGGGAACAATGAGAAGTCTACATTGCTGCTATTGAACCAGCCGAATACTACGATAACGGCAATAGGAATAAGTTTGATTACTAAAGTTACGGATTGTAGAATACCACCGACTTTAGAACCCATGCAGTTAAATGCTAATATTGATACAGCACTAAGAAAGGCAATGGGAATAATCCAAGCTGGACTCAAATGAAACAAATTAATCAGTTGTGTCCCAAAGACAATCGCTAGTGCTGCGATATTGGCTGGGAAGTAAATAAAGGCTTGAGCCCACCCGGATAAAAAGCCCCAAAAATCACCATAGGTATATTCAATATATTTGGTGAGGCCTCCCGTTTCTGGGATAGCCGCAGCCAATTCAGCACCTGTTAGTCCCGCACAAATGGTCATGAGACCACCTAAGAACCATACAAGCATAGCCATACTTGTTGAGCCTGTTACTTCTGTTACATTGGATACTTTAAAAAATACACCTGATCCAATTACAGATCCCATAACAAGAGAAAGTGCTGCAAAAAAACCAATATTTTTCTTTAAATCTGTTGAGTTTGTATTCATGGTGCGACCTCCAATTTACGGGATTGAACTAGCCAACGACACCTTTACTAGTATCTGCAGGTTTTAATAAGTGATCAATAATATTTGATACACGACTTAAGTCAACGTTACCACCAGAAACTAGGGCAACAACATTTTTATCTTTAACCCAGCGAGGGTCTATTTTTCCACTAAGTAATGCGGCTGTTGGTAATGCACCAGCACCTTCAGTAATAATTTTGGTTCGTTGCATAAGTGTTTTCATCGCATTAGAAATTTCTTCTTCAGAAACTAAAATAAATTCATCTACTAATTCTTTTGTTATTTCAAATGTTTTATCACCTGGAATAGCAACTTCTGTGCCATCAGCGATTGTATGATCATTATATTGTGAAACGATTTCACCTTGTTTAATTGATTCAGCCATACCATGAACATTTTCGGATTGTACACCAATAATATGGATAGATGAATTAAATGATTTTAAAGCAGTTGCGACACCAGAAATAAGACCGCCGCCACCAACTGGAACAATCACGGTATCAACATCCCAAATCGCATCTAAGATTTCTAAGCCAATCGTACCTTGACCAGCCATAACTTCTGGATCGTTATAAGGATGTACGATTGTCATTCCTTTTTCTTTTGCCAACTCTTCCATATATAATCGAGAGTCATTAAAGGTTTCACCTTTTAAAATAACTTTGGCACCATAACCACGTGTAGCCTCTTGTTTAGAAATAGGTGCTTCTTCTGGCATAATAACTGTAACATCAACGCCAAGTAATTTCCCTGTTAAAGCTAAACCTTGCGCATGGTTTCCTGCTGATGCTGTAATGATACCTTTAGCTTTTTCTTCATCAGTAAGATGCATAACTTTATTAGCAGCACCTCTATATTTAAAAGAACCTGTAAATTGCATATTTTCTAGTTTTAAATAAACGTTACCACCAGTTGTATTATTACTTAAATACATAGATTGTATAAGAGGAGTTTGTCGAGCAATACCTTTTAATTTCATTTTAGCTTCTTGAATGGTACGTATATCACAGTAACCTGCTGTTTTTATTACTTCACTATTCATCGTCATAGATAAAACATCCTTTAATTTAAGTTATATTTTTGTAAAATTATATTTTGGAACTATGATTTAAATACAATGTGTTAACTAAGTGCTAAAGTACTTTATTTTAAAACAGAAGATAGTTCTTCATAAGTCATATCATGAGAAGTTGCAAGTCCTTGGTTAGTTACATGACCACGATAAATGTTAACGCCTGTTGCTAATACGGCATCATCTTTAATTGCTTGGTCGATACCTTTTTGACTAATTGCCATTAAGTAGTCAATATTACCAGCAGCTAACACCATAGTAGATGTACGTGGAACAGCGCCTGGTTGGTTTGGCACGGCATAATGAACAACGCCGTCTTCTACATAAACAGGATCACTAATTGTTGTTGGGTGAATACCTTCAACCGTACCACCTTGGTCAATAGCGATATCGATTAATACTGAACCGGTTTTCATTGACTTAACCATGTCACGAGTAACTAATTTTGGTGGTTTTTGACCAGGTAATAAGATTGTTGAAATAAAGACATCAGCTGTTTTAATATGTTCAGCTAAATTTTCTTGTGTTGATTTAACAACGGTAACTTTTTCACCTTTGAAATGTTGTTCTAACCATTCAATTCTTTCGTCTTTAAGCTCGATAATTGTAACTTCTGCTTGTAGTCCTAAAGCGATTGTAGCAGCGTTTACTGCAGCTGATCCTCCACCGAAAATAACAACTCTACCTGATGGAATACCTGAAATTGCATCTATACCAGAAATGAGAATACCTTCACCTTGATGTTGAGCTTCTAAATAATAAGCACCCATTAACATAGAACGGCGACCAGCAATTGCGCTCATAGGTGCAAGTAAAGGTGCAGCACCATCTTTTTCTATTGTTTCGCCACCAATAGCTGTGACACCTGCTTTTTGCATAGCCTCTACCGTTTCTTTAGATGATGCAAGATGTTGGAAGCCCCAGATGACTTGTCCTTCTTTGAAAAATTTAAATTCTTTTGCATCAGGTTCTTTAACTTTGACAATCAAGTCTGCTGTCCAACATTCTTCATGCGTAACGATTGTTGCACCAGCAGCTTCATATGCATCATCATAAAAGCCTGAGCCTACACCTGCATCATGCTCAACCATCACTTGATTACCAGCTTTTACTAATTTTTCAGCATTTTCTGGTGTACAAGCGACACGACCTTCTCCGGGTTTAAGTTCTTTTACAATTCCAATTTTCACTATTAAAACGCTCCTTTGTGATTTTTTTCACAAAAAATATACATCGCGAGAGCACCATTTGTCAAACGCTTTCATATATAGTAATTTTACATTAAACATGCCCGATTCCTTGATACACATAGGTATAAATACATTTTAGTTCGTGAAAATTCTTTTAAATAAGAAAATTATGAATCTTTGATATTTTGAGATTAATTGTAATTTTAAACTAAAAATAAATTTGAACTTAGAATTTTTTGAGATGAAATAAAAAGTAATCCTAAGTGATATGATGTTTTTTATTTTATAACTATTTCAATTAGATTTATTTTTTAATTAAGTAAAATTCGGAAATTTTGTAAAAAGGTGAGAATGATAAAAAGGTAGCTAAATCGTTACATGGAATAGAGGGATTCCTACAATACAAAAGGGTATCGTGATTCATAAAGAGATGGTTGACTAGGTTGAATTTTTACAGCGTTGAATAGTTAAGATGATTACGAGGAAGTCCAAAGATTTTGTAACTTAATAAAATAGCATATTTTTGTTGTGAGCCTCATATTTATATTACAATAGACATAAACTTAGATAAATAACATATTGGGAGCGTGTCTCATTATATGGAATGGATATTATTTGATAAAGATGGTACGTTAATTGAATTTGATAAAAGTTGGGAAAAAATTGGATTGCGATTGGTGGATCAGTTTTTAGAAACTTTCCCAGTAGCACATAAAGAAACAGCGCATCGTCAATTGGGTATTATAGATGATGCTATTGTTCCCAGTTCGGTTATGGGTTCAGGTTCATTAGATGAAATCATAACGGCATTTGGTGATCTTGCTGGACAAGATGTTTCTAAATGGACACGTACGGCAAGCCAAAGTTTAATAGATGAACGTCAACCTGAACATAACTGGATTACTGGTGTTTATGAGACAATTCAGCAGTTGCGTGTTAAAGGGTATAAAATTGGTATTGTAACGAGTGATACGAAAAAGGGAACACTTCAGTTTTTAGAAGAGACAAACTCAAGTGAACTGTTTGATTTAGTTATTTCTACGGAAACGCATGCAGCAGAAAAACCAGACCCAAAAGTGTTAGCACCGTTATTTGAAGCTTTTGATGTGAAACCAGAAGCGGTTACAATCATAGGAGACACAAATAATGATATGAAGACTGCTACCAATGCACATTTGGGATTAGCAATTGGTGTGTTATCTGGCATAGCTACACGAGAAGAATTAACTAACGCAGATGTAATTGTGGAGGATGCATCACAAGTTTTCGATATTATAGAAAAACATCAATAAAGAAAATTTGGGGCATCATTATGTTTTAGGCTATGAACTCTATATTGGTGGTAGTTGACTGGATTGAAAATACGCTGATACCAAGCTATTTTCAATCCTAGTCAATCTTGCCAGGACGGGACTACGAATTCGTAGTTCTGCTCCCTATTTTTCTAGGAATTTTATCCCAGGCTGTTCACTTTGTTTGCTTAATTCGTCCAATGTCTAGTATCTACTTGACGATGCGTTTGAATAACATGTGCAATTTTTTCAATAATAGGATTTAATGAATCTGGATTTTCATGAATATCATAGTCATTAATATTGACTCGGATTACAGGACAAGCATTGAAATTATTAATCCAATCTTCATAACGTTTAAATAATTTTTTCCAATAATCAGGTTCTGTGTTGATTTCCATATCACGTCCACGTTGTTTAATGCGTTCAATGACTTCGTCATAGTTACACTCTAAATAAATTAAAACGTCTGGTTTAGGAAAATAAGGTGTCATGACCATGGCATTAAATAGTTCGGAATAAGTTTGGAAATCTTCAGGACTCATTGTTCCTTGTTCTTGATGCATTTTAGCGAAGATATCAACATCTTCATAAATAGAGCGGTCTTGTATAAACCCACCGCCATATTCAAACATGCGTTTTTGTTCTTTAAAGCGTTCAGCTAAAAAATAGATTTGTAGGTGAAAACTCCAACGTTCAAAGTCATCATAAAATTTATCAAGATACGGATTTTGGTCGACATTTTCAAAGGACGTTTTAAAATTGAGTTTATCTGCTAGTGCCCGTGTCAGTGTGGATTTACCAACACCCACTGTACCAGCAATTGTTATAACAGCGTCTCGAGGAATAAGTGTCTTAGTCATTTGTCAATTCTCCTAGCAAAGGTTTAATTTGAGTTAATATATCAGCATAATCTTCAGGGTTATGTACAAAATCGATATGTGTCGTATCAATTTGAATAACGCGAGCACCCTGTGCTTTTAGCGTTTCATAAAAGTGGTGGTATTCTTGTTGTAATGTCAATAAGTAATCATCTTCTATATGAGATTCAAAGCTGCGTTGTCTTTGCGCAATTCGTTGTTTCAACACACTTAGCTCAGCATCAAGAAAGATAATCATATTGGGTAATACTAAATCTTCAGTAATAATGTCGTAAATACGTTCAAATTTATCGAATTCACTAGCGTTGAGCGTATTACGGGCAAAGATTTTATTTTTATAAATATGATAATCACTGACAACACCATGTTGTAATGTTTTAAGATCATTTAATTGTTTATATCGGTTACATAAGAAGAACATTTCAGTTTGAAAGCTCCACTTACTAATATCTTCATAGAAATCTGATAAAAATGGATTTTCATCAACGATTTCTTTTTCTTCATAATAATCAAGTGTTTGGCTTAATTGATGAGCCAAAGACGATTTACCAACGCCGATTGGCCCCTCAATCGCAATAAAAGGTTTGTTCATAATCACTTCTCCAAATGTTAAAATAGATATTGAATATTGTATCATAAGTGAGGTAGCAGACATATGAGAAACGATGAATATTACATGAAAATAGCTATAGCAGAGGCTCGAAAAGCTGAGGCTATTGGAGAAGTTCCCATTGGCGCCGTGATAGTTAAAGACACACAAGTGATTGCACGTGCACATAACTTACGTGAAACCTCACAACAGCCTACTGCACATGCAGAACATATTGCAATTGAACGCGCCTCGGAAGTATTAGGTAGTTGGCGTTTAGAAGCGTGCACGCTCTATGTCACTTTAGAACCATGCGTGATGTGTGCAGGTGCGATTGTGATGAGTCGTATACCTCGAGTAGTCTACGGTGCGATTGATCCTAAAGGCGGCTGTAGTGGTAGTTTGATGAATTTATTAGAACAACCACAATTTAATCATCAAGCTATTGTCAAAACAGGTGTACTTGAACAAGAATGTGGTCAATTGTTGCGATCATTTTTTCAACGGCTTAGAGAAAAAAAGAGAAGACAATTCAAGTCATAATACAAAGTGTGTGAAGTTTGTTAGAATAAGAAGGGTAAGAGATACTTACAATTTTTGGACATCATTTTATAGTATATAAAACATAAATTAACTTAACTACAAAAAATGAAATGAGGTTAATGAATGATAAAGTTAATAGCTACAGACATGGATGGCACACTACTAAATGCTGCTCATGAAGTTTCTGAAGAAAATATTAAAGCAATTAAATATGCGCAACAACAAGGTGTAACTGTGGTGATTGCTACAGGCCGAGCTTTCTATGAGGCAAGTACACCAATTGCGGAAACTGATTTATGTGTACCATTTATTTGTTTAAATGGTGCAGAAGTACGAGATGAGACATTTAACATTTTGCATACATCCCATCTTAATCATGAGTTAACACAGCGCATTCAGAATGTGTTAAAAGATCACAATACGTATTATCAAATCTACACCAATAGAGGGATTTATACAGAAAATCCAGATAAAGATTTAGAAATATACATGGATATAGCTAAGCATGCGGGTCAACAAGGTGATATCGATAAGATTAGAGCGGGAATTCAAAAACGCATCGATAATGGTACGCTTAACATTGTTAAAAATTATGATGATATCGAAGAAATTCCAGGCGAGATTATTATGAAAATATTAGCATTTAATCCAGACCTAGAAAAATTAACTAAGATAGAACAATTATTAGCACAATCACCAAATTTAGCAGTTTCATCATCAGCAAGAGGCAATTTAGAAATTACGCACTCTGATGCACAAAAAGGTATCGCATTAGAAACGATTGCTGAACAGTTACGTATAGATTTAGCAGATGTTATGGCAATTGGTGATAATTTAAATGACATGTCAATGCTAGAACGTGTAGGGTATCCAGTAGCGATGGCTAATGCCACACAAGCAGTGAAAGATGCGGCAGTATATGTAACAGACACCAATGAACAAAGTGGTGTAGGTAAAGCCATAATGAAATTATTGCAAAGCGAAAATAAATAAGGAGTGTTTTTTAGAATGAAAGGATTAATTATTGTGGGTAGTGCACGTGTCAATTCTCATACGAATGCACTGGCAAAATACTTACAACAGCTTTTTGATAATCACCAGGTAGAATGCGAAATCTTTGATTTAGCAGAAAAGCCATTACATCAATTAGACTTTTCAGGAACAACACAAGCTGCTAACACAATCAAAGAAAATGCTAAAGTGTTACAAGAAAAAGCTATGGCAGCAGATTTTATGATTCTAGGCACACCAACGTATCATGGTTCCTATTCTGGTATTTTAAAAAACGCGTTAGATTTCTTGAATATGGATCACTTCAAAATGAAGCCAATTGGATTAATAGGCAATAGTGGTGGCATTTTAACGTCAGAACCATTATCTCATCTACGTTTAATTGTACGCAGTTTACTAGGTATTGCAGTGCCAACACAAATTGCAACACACGATCATGATTATGGAACAGCAGCTGATGGTACATACTATTTACAAGATGATGAATTCCAATTACGTGCTAAATTATTTGTTGATCAAATTGTATCATTTGCTAACAATAGCCCATACGAACATTTAAAATAATAAGACAAAACATCTCAGTTTTGATACGCACCCCAAAAGTTAGATTTAATTTCTAATTTTTAGGGGTGTGTTTTTATATTGGAATGGTTGTTTTAGAAGACTTGAACAGTTTTATATAGATTGGTTAACAACAGTATACTATATTAATTAAAAATTAAATAAAAATATTCTATTATGTATTGTTCGGCATATATTTAGGTGATAATATAATTAATAGAGTGACTTTTAGACTTAAACAACAAGGAGTGATCATCAATGAAGTCCAAATCAAACAAGAATTTAGGTTTGAGTCCGATAAAACAAAATAAATACTCAATTCGTAAATTCAAATTAGGTGCAGCGAGTGTGACCGTAGCATCTTTATTAATCTTTGGTACGGCAGGCGTTGCTAAAGCAGCTGAAGTACATGGTGCTGATAAAGCTCAACAAGCTGAACATGTTGCTAATGTAGCTAAATCAGACACAGCTAAAGCAACAGAAGCACCACCGGCAGCAAGTACACAACAAAATGAAGTGAAAACTTCTGAAGCGCCAAACACTGCTAAAGCTGTTACTGATAAAGAAGCAATAACACCAACAGCCGCACCGAAAGAAGACAAAGTTGTAAGCGATAAAGCAACAACGCAAGACAAAAAAGAAACACGTGGATACAAAGCGAATAATACAGAACCACAAAAAGGAACTAACGCTATCGCTAATACCGGTAAACACGATCCACGTAATGGACAAGCAATTCCAGGATATGGCACAAGTAGCTTCCGTGATGGAGGAAATACGGTGTCTATTGATGGTGGGAAAATTACAGCTAGTGGACATGTAAATGTTGACGACCGTGTCAATACGACAACTGGTATCAGCTATGACTATACGCTTAATTTTAAAGAAGGCGCTTTTCATGAAGGCGACACATTTAAAATAGGTATTAAAGAATTAGGTGAAGATACACGTTTACCTAAAGAATTAAAAGCAGATGATGGCACTACTTTTGCAATCCGTGATTCATACAAAAGCTTATATAACAACCCTAATACGAATCAAATACCATTCTTCTCTCAACGTAACCCAGGTACAATCGACGAAAAACGCTCTTGGCATTTACAAAGTAGAGGTACATTTTTAGAAGGGGTTTATAAATTTACAAAAGAAGTAGAAAAATTAAAAAATCTACACTTTTCATTTAGTAATAAAGATGGATTACGATTCCCAGAAGTAACTAAAGATAAAAGAGTGACAGGTGCAATTTTAGTTAATGATCAAGTGATAGCATCTAAAGATTATACAGTGGTCGGACAAGCAATTTCACCGGCACCAGTTAATTTAAACAAAGCTGTTATAGATACTAGTGGTGACATTAACATTGACAAAGATGGCACCGTTAAAAGTAAATGGGAAAATTTACGTTTAAATACTAATGGTAAAACATTTACAACAAATACAACGTTTACAGTGACATTACCAGATACAGGTATGAACTCATTTGAAAAGGTTGGAGATTTTAATGAAACAGGCGTTATGATTGTAGAGGTAGCAAGCAATGCTTCCAATTCAGTAGCCAATGAAAATGATGTTGTATTAAAAGCACCTAAAGAGGATCCATCACGAATTGCTAAAGTTCGTGTAGAAAGTGTTCAACCTAATAAGTTAGTATTTAAACTTGTTTCTGGTCAATTAGATCCAAACAAGGTATATGTTTTTCTACTTAAAAATATGGGTGTAGAACGAAAAGTTAACAGCACAACGTTGAACTATTTAAGCCCTGACAAATCTTCAATTAGTGAGCAGGGAGCAACATTTGAAGTTACAAAAGATGGACAAAGATTGACAGACACATACACTACAACTGCAGGAGTAAACTGGAATGTAGTTGGTGATCGTACTAAACTTAATACTGGAGCTAGTCTTGCATTCTATGATGTTACATCAAGATATATTGACGGCAGTGGCAACCTATTAATTTCAGCTGATCCAGCTGTTGAACATGGTTTAGCATCTGTGGATGAGTTTAATACACATAATCCACAACCAAACTTTAATGAAGCTCAAGTTGGTAATCCAGATAATAGTCATGCAACAATTACGACTACAAACGGTTCAAATAAAAAAGTCACAGATATTACGCCACCTTATCTTATTAAAAAAGATGGTAAATATTATGTGTTTAACCAATATTTAACAAAAAGTAATTATTATCAAAACACAAGAACTTCTGGTACAATCGAACATTCTCCAGTGAACGTTGTAGCACAATATGCGAATGCAAAATTCGGTACAGTATCAGTAGGTTATGAAATTAAAGACTCAAATGAAAAACTAAAAGCTGATGAAGTCATTCGTGATGGTTCTGCTCAATTAACTAACATCGTAGGTAATCAATACACAGTTCCAAGTGATAAAGTGCCAAATACGATTGAAAAAGACGGTATCCTTTATGTATTAAGTAAAGTTCCTGCTGATGCACCTTCAAATGCAACAGGTCAAATCGCAGAAACACCGACACGTGTAGTTTATAAGTACACTAATGCATATGTATCTGTAACACCAGAAAATCCTGGTCATCCAGGTCAACCGATTGACCCAAATAACCCTAGTATCGTTTGGCCACGTTACACAGATTTAGCATCATTAACAAAATCAGTCACTCGAACAATTAAATATGTAGATGCTGAAAATACAAGTAAAGTGTTACATGCATCAGTTATTCAAACAGTTAAATTTACGCGCACACCAATTGTTAACGTAGTAAATGGTCGCATTGTTGGCTATGATGAAGACGGCAATGGCACAATTGATACGACATCAGCTGAGAATGCTTGGGTTCCAGAAAATTCAGGAGCTACAACTTGGCCTGAACAAACTTCACCAAAAGCAAATGAGTTAACTGAACAAGGTTATCATGAAACAACGACACCTTCAGTGGCAGCAGTAAGTGTTAATGCCTCTACAATCTCAACAGAAGTATTAGTTAAATATCAACGTCAAGACAAAGAAAAATATGAACCAACGCCTGGTCAAATTAATCATGATTATGGTACGCCGACAACAGCAGATGAAGTTAAAAATTCAGTTAAAGTGCCGGGTTATCCTACAAGTGTTGGTATACCAACAATAACAGTAGATAATCCAAATCAAATACCAAATGGTCAAACCCCAGGTACAGTAGTTATTCCAGTAACTGTAACGTACCCAGACGGTTCAAAAGATAAAACCACAGTTACTGTTGTAACAGGAAACCCTTTAAAAGATGCTTATGAACCATCTACTAAACCAATAAACAAACCATTTGGTACGCCAACAACAGCGGACGAAGTTAAAAAAGCAGTGACAGTACCAGATTACCCAAGTTCAAAAGGTACACCAGAAGTCACAATTGATGACCAAAGTAAAATACCAAATGGTCAAACACCGGGTACATATACAGTGCCGGTAACAGTGACATATCCAGATGGCTCAAAAGATCATGCCAATGTTACTGTTAATGTTGGAAACCCTGAAAATAGTACGTACGAACCACATGTTACACCAATAAACAAACCATTTGGTACGCCAACAACAGCGGACGAAGTTAAAAAAGCAGTGACAGTACCAGATTACCCAAGTTCAAAAGGTACACCAGAAGTCACAATTGATGACCAAAGTAAAATACCAAATGGTCAAACCCCAGGTACACACAATGTACCAGTGACAGTGACATATCCAGATGGCTCGAAAGATCATGTGAATGTTCCTGTTAATGTTGGTGATCCAGATAGCAGTAGACACGAACCAAAAGTAACACCAATCACAAAAGACTTTGGTACACCAACAACAGCGGATGATGTAACTAAAGCAGTAATCGTGCCAGATTATCCAAGCTCAAAAGGCACACCAACAGTAACAGTAGATAATCCAAGTACATTGCCAAATGGTCAAACGCCTGGAACGTACACAGTACCAGCAACGGTAACATACCCAGATGGCTCAAAAGATCATGTGAATGTACCGGTAACAGTGAAAGAACAACCAGACAAAGACAAATATGAACCAAAAGTGACACCAATCACAAAAGGCTTTGGTACACCAACAACAGCGGATGAAGTTAAAAAAGCAGTAACAGTACCAGATTACCCAAGTTCAAAAGGCACACCAACAGTAACAGTAGATAATCCAAGTACATTACCGAATGGTCAAACCCCAGGTACGCATAATGTGCCAGTGACGGTGACATATCCAGATGGCACAAAAGACCATGTGAATGTACCGGTAACGGTTGGTGATCCTGATAGTAGTAGACACGAACCAAAAGTAACACCAATCACAAAAGATTTTGGCACACCAACAACAACAGATGACGTAACCAAAGCGGTAACCGTACCGGATTATCCAAGTTCAAAAGGCACACCAGT
>NZ_KV840202.1:0-357 GCF_001839145.1 Staphylococcus sp. HMSC62D11
GAGGGTCAGAGGTTCGAATCCTCTATGGCTCATTACGATTTATATAAGCAGAAGTAGTTCAGCGGTAGAATACGACCTTGCCAAGGTCGGGGTCGCGGGTTCGAATCCCGTCTTCTGCTCCATTATTTTGCCGGGGTGGCGGAACTGGCAGACGCACAGGACTTAAAATCCTGCGGTGAGAGATCACCGTACCGGTTCGATTCCGGTCCTCGGCACCATTTTATAAAGCGCCCGTAGCTCAACTGGATAGAGCGTTTGACTACGGATCAAGAGGTTATGGGTTCGACTCCTATCGGGCGCGCTTTTTATAAACATAATTTAATACGGGAAGTAGCTCAGCTTGGTAGAGCACTTGGT
>NZ_KV840203.1:0-432 GCF_001839145.1 Staphylococcus sp. HMSC62D11
TTGTGTCTACAACTTTAATATTAAATTTTGTCTCGACACTATTGCCATCGGCGTCAGTGCTTGTCACTACAATTGGATAAGTTCCAACTTTTGTGGCTATGCCGCTTATTGTATTTGTTGATGGATCAAACGTCACTCCTTCCGGTAGACCTCTGACTGTGTTTGTCACTGGCTGACCGCTATTATCTGTGGCATCTATCACAATTTCGTCGATTACGGTATTGGCCTCTTTGGTTTGATTACTAATCTCTTTCACCGTCGGTGCTGTCGTATCTACAACTTTGATATTGAATTTTGTCTCAACACTATTACCCTCAGCGTCAGTGCTTATCACTACGATTGGATAGGTGCCGACCTTCGTCGCTACACCGCTTATTGTATTTTTTCTAGGATCAAACGTTACTCCTTCCGGTAGACCTCTTACTGTGTTTG
>NZ_KV840204.1:0-264 GCF_001839145.1 Staphylococcus sp. HMSC62D11
ATAATAGCGGACAGCCAGTGACAAACACAGTCAGAGGTCTACCCCAAGGAGTGACGTTTGATCCGACAACAAACACAATAAGCGGTGTAGCCACAAAAGTTGGCACCTATCCAATTGTGGTAACGAGCACGGATAACCAAGGAAATAAAGTAGATACGACATTCACAATCAAAGTTGTAGACACGACAGCACCGACGGTGAAAGGAATTAGTAATCAGACAAAAGAGGTCAATACGGCAATCGATGACATCGAGATCAGTGCTA
>NZ_KV840204.1:364-1000 GCF_001839145.1 Staphylococcus sp. HMSC62D11
TAAGAGGCTTACCGGAAGGAGTAACGTTTGATCCGACAACAAATACAATAAGTGGTACAGCAACGAAGGTCGGCACCTATCCAATTGTGGTAACGAGCACTGATGCGGATGGTAATAGAACTGAGACGAAATTCAGTATCAAAGTTGTAGACACAACAGCACCAACAGTAAAAGGGATTAGTAACCAAACCAAAGAAGTGAATACGGAAATTGACGAAATTGTGATAGATGCCACAGATAATAGTGGTCAAACAGTGACGAACACAGTCAGTGGCCTACCAAAAGGAGTAACGTTTGATTTTAGAACAAACACAATAAGTGGTACAGCAACGAAGGTAGGCACCTACCCAATCGTAGTGATAAGCACTGACGCTGAGGGTAATAGTGTTGAGACAAAATTCAATATTAAAATTGTAGATACGACAGCACCGACGGTGAAAGAGATAAGTGATCAAACCAAAGAGGTCAATACAACAATTGATAATATTGAGATTAGTGCCACAGATAATAGTGGTCAGCCAGTAACAAACACAGTCAGAGGTCTACCGGAAGGAGTAACGTTTGATTCTAGAACAAGCACAATAAGCGGTGTAGCAACGAAAGTCGGCACCTATCCAATTGTGGTAACAAGTACGG
>NZ_KV840204.1:1100-1397 GCF_001839145.1 Staphylococcus sp. HMSC62D11
ACATCGAGATTAGAGCTACAGATAATAGTGGTCAGCCAGTAACAACCAAAGTCAGTGGCCTACCGGAAGGAGTAACGTTTGATTCTAGAACAAACATAATAAGCGGTGTAGCGACGAAAGTCGGAACTTATCCAATTGTAGTGACAAGTACGGATGCCGATGGCAATAGTGTCGAGACAAAATTCAGTATCAAAGTTGTAGACACGACAGCACCAACAGTGAAAGAGATTAGTGATCAGACCAAAGAAGTGAATACCGCAATCGATAACATCGAGATTAGAGCTACAGATAATAGTG
>NZ_KV840204.1:1497-36305 GCF_001839145.1 Staphylococcus sp. HMSC62D11
GAGTAACGTTTGATTCTAGAACAAACATAATAAGTGGTGTAGCGACGAAAGTCGGTACTTATCCAATCGTGGTGATAAGCACTGACGCCGATGGCAATAGTGTCGAAACGAAATTTATTATAAACGTTATAGATGAAGATAAGTTAGAAATTCAGCCTATTCCAAATCAAATTGTCAAAATCAATACCCATATTAAAGATGTTAAGATTATTATAACTGGTGGATTAGGTTCAACAATTATAAGCGTAAGTGGATTGCCTAAAGGGCTTGAATTCAAATCAGAAACGCTTACTATTAGTGGTATACCAAAAGAACCTGGAAGATACGATATTATAGTAACTGTAATTGATAGTAACTCTAATCAAGCCGATGTTCATTTTGTTATAGAAGTAATTAACGATGATAATAATAAAAAACCTGGTAAAAATTCTCATATTGATGACCCTGAGAAACCCGTAATTGACAATAGCCATAAAAATGGGATAGCCATTCATGGTAAAACGAATTCATCTAAACATGTGATTATTGATTTACCATCAGAACTTACTAAGACTGTAAATATTAATAATCCTGGTAATTATACAATATGGGTTTCAGGTGCCCATAAAATGCATAAAGAGTCTTATCGCATAGTTGAACGTGATAAAGATAATGATATTTATGTTTTACCAGATACAGGTAACAACAGTAAAAGTTCTACAGGCATAGTAGCAACTGTTTTAGCTATGATAGGGGGAATATTGTTACTATTTAAACGTCGGAAGAATGATGAAGAAAAATAATTAAATTAGCAATCTTATAGTCTCAAAAGTTAGCGCTTTAGTCCTAGCTTTTGAGGCTATTTTTCGTGGTAAAAATGGTGTGAATTATGTACGAACCTATTATATATAAAAAAATACTTTTAATAAAATTAACGAAAATAAAAATTACCTATTAATATACATTTTGTACTTGAAAAGAATATTTAAGAGAAATTATGATTAAAAAACATTTAATATAATTAAAATGCGTAATATTAAATAGTGATAAATCTGTTATAATTCATATATCATTGTATTATTACTCTAATTATATAGATTAAAATGTATTATTATAATTATTTTGTACTATATATCAAAATTCTCATATACATCTAGGAAATAAAATAGAGTTTGATATGCAATGACAACTATTTTAACCAACTATAGGAGGTCAGTGAATGACTAACAGAAAGAGAAACTCGTCACAACGCATGGATTTTATCCCAAACAAACTAAACAAATATTCAATCAGAAAATTTACAGTAGGTACAGCTTCAATATTAGTAGGTGCCACACTTTTCTTAGGGCATCATGAAGCTGAAGCAGCTGAAAAACAACAATCCATATCTCAAAACCATAGCGATGAACAAGAAAGTTCTCAAGCTGATACAACAGTAACCACAGAACAAACAACAAATAATAATGTTTCTTCTCAAACTAACGCCACGTCACCAAGCACTCAAGATAAAACAACGATAGATCACACTGAAAATCCATCTTCAACAAACCAGCAGATAACAGAAAATCAATCACTGCATGCAAAAGATTTACAAACATCAAATCAAAACAATGTCTCGCATAAAGATACTGCTAACAAATCAACAGAAAAAGAAGCTAGACAACATCAAAATCATAAATCGACAATTCAACAACAAGAAAGTTCAGAAAAGTTAGTAACAGCTGCTCAAAATGCATCAGCTACAAACCAAGCTGTATCCACCAATACGAATGAGACACATGTACAATATGCTGATAAAAAATTGAGCCAAATTGGCGTGAACCATCAAACGAAAGAACAAGTTAAAGCTTCACTAGTTACTAAGAAAGCTTTTAAGCCACGTTCTAAACGAGATTTAGATAATACAATTGTGGCAGAAACCTTAAAAGCAGACATTACAAACCCTGACTATGGTGTTAGAACTCCTGCAACTCCTGTAACTGCAGCTGCTTCAACATCTCCAACAACGCGTGCATTGAGTAGTAATTATAGAGTAAGAACATTAGCGGCAGCTACACCAACAGGTAAAGATGTGAGTGACAAAATTAAATTTTCAAATATAGATATAGCAGTGGAAGGTAGAACTGCACATACAAATGCTAGTGGTCAACGTGAATTATGGGTGACTTCTGGAGATATTTTATCTTTAAAAGCAGATTATACCGTTGACAATAGCGTTAAAAGTGGAGATACATTTACGATAGGCTATGGACAATATATTAGACCTGGAGGATTTTCGTTACCATCATCGGACACAGAATTAAGAGATGCAAATGGTGCAATTATAGCTAAAGGTAAATATGATAGTAACACGAATAAAACAACCTACACGTTTACAAATTACGTTGACCAATATGATAATATTCAGGGATCTTTTAAAATAGCTGCAACTGCTAAACGAGAGAATGCCATCAATGATAAAGGATCATATAATATGGACGTAAAAATTGGAAATGTTTCTTTCAATAAAAATATTATTGTTGATTATGGTGATAATAAGAATAACCCTTTAAATGCATCAACGCTTTACAGAGATCCAAAAACAAACCAACAGTATCGAATCATTTATATTAATGAGCCAGGCAAAACATATAAAAATGTGAAATATCATAGTACAACAATGAATGGAAAACTCATAGATGGCACAGATGCAATAAAAGTTTATAAAGTGAATGATCCTTCAGCAATGGTCAACAGTTTCGCACCCGATTTAACTTCAAGTAAAGTAACAGATGTTACATCATCAAAAACAATTACATATGATAATAATCGCTCAACTGTAAATGTTTCTTTAGGAAATTTAGACGGTAAAACACGTTATATTATTGCTGAAAAAGTAGAACCTACAACTGACAATGGTAACTTAAGTTCAACGTTTTCAATAACTAACGATGATAAAAATAATCCAACAATTTGGGCGGCAAGTACTACACAAGGTGCTGCTGGAGACAATTCAACTGGTAGTGGTCAACAAACAGGTAAATATTCACTTGGCGACACTGTCTGGAATGACAAAAATCGAAATGGCATTCAAGATATAGGAGAAGAAGGCATACCTAACGTTTATGTTACTTTAAAAGATGCTAACGGAAATGAAATTGACAGAGTGACAACGGATGAGAACGGCAACTATAAGTTTAAAAATTTAAAAAATGGAGAGTACACTTTAGAATATTCAACTCCTAATGGAGGATATTCGTTAACCAAAGCAGATCAAAGTAACAATGATGCAGTCGATTCAGATGCACAATTAGTCAATGGCAAATATGTTGCTAAAGCTACAATTCAAGATGATGACAACATGACAGTTGATGCCGGATTTTATAAATCTGTTTATAACATCGGAGACTTCGTTTGGAATGATACGAATAAAAATGGCATTCAAGATGACGGAGAAAAAGGACTTGCCGGCGTAACTGTATTATTGAAAAATGAACAGGGACGTACAATTGCAACTACTGTAACCGACAAAAATGGCAAATATGGCTTTTACGAATTAGAATCTGGTAACTATACAGTTCAATTTATTACACCTGATGGTTATACATTATCACCATCAAAAGTAGGTACAGATGTAACTAAAGATTCTAATGGCGATGAAGTACCAATTCAATTAACTGAAAATGATTATTCTAATGATTTAGGTTTATACAAGCCGGATGCACCTAAATTAGATGACTATGAAATTACAGTAGAAGATAAAAGTTATGAAAATACTGTTCGTGTTAACACTAAGTTACCTAAGAATACAATCCAACTTGCACAACAAGGTAAAGATGGTCGTGATCGTGTATATTATAAACAATTAGGCTATCATCCAGATTTGACTGGGAAAGATGCTTCAAAATTACTGCAAATAGACGGCTATTATTTTGAAGAAGTACGCCGAGATCATATATACCAGTCACAAGATGCTATTTTTGAATATAACTTGGATAATAACACAGGTGTTAAAAATATAACGTATAATCCAACAACAAATACGTATACTGTGACATATCAAGACGGTTCAACAAAGGAACTACCAGGTCAACAGCCTAAAGGATTAACAATAAATAATAGTTATATTAATCAAAATGGAGATACTATTGTGGAATTTAGTGATGGTACAACTATTACGATTCCTAAAGGTAAAGATGGTGTCGACGGTAAAAAAGGTGAAGATGGTAAAACACCTAAAATTGAGCAAACACCAATTACCGATAGCTCAGGTAAACAAATTGGGGTTACAATCACTGTTAAAGATGGTGATGGTAAAGTAATAAATACGCAAAAAGTACTTAATGGTCAAGATGGAGCAAAAGGAAATCCAGGTGAAAAAGGCGAAAAAGGAGACCCAGGAACGAAGGGTGACAAGGGCGACAAGGGCGAAAAAGGAGATACAGGCGCTGCAGGTCGAGATGGTCAGAATGGTCAAGATGGTAAGTCAGTTATTGCAAATACAGAACGTGGTATAAAAGATGGTCAAGAAGGCGCATATATTAGAATCTATGAGGTCAATCCAGATGGTAGTCGCGGCACAATGATTTCTGAAACATTCATCAAAGATGGTGTGAAAGGCCAAGATGGTAAAGATGGACGTTCACCATCAATCCAACAAACGCCTATAAAAGATGAAAAGGGTAAGATTATCGGAACGACGATTACTATTCTAAGTCCAGATGGTCAAGAAGTTTCACATCAAGATATTTTAAATGGTAAAGATGGACAAAATGGAACATCTGTGACAACCATTACAGAACGTGGTAGACAAAATGATCAAACAGGCGCATATGTTAGAACATATGAAAGAAATCCAGACGGTAGTCGTGGCAAGCTCATCAGTGAAACCTTTATCTCAGATGGTCAGAATGGTAAGGATGGACAAAATGGCATGAATGGAAAATCTATAACAGCGGAAACACGTCCTGGTACAGATGCTGATGGAAACACTGGTGCATGGATTCGCGTTTATGAGTTGAATCCTGATGGCACTAAAGGCCAACTTATCAGTGAGACGTTTATTAAAAATGGCGCAAAAGGTGAAAAAGGCGAAGACGGTAAGACACCAAAAATCGAACAAACTCCAATACGTGACAGTTCTGGTAACCAAATAGGTGTAACAATCACGGTGACAGATGGTGATGGGAACGTCGTTAGTAAAGAGAATATTTTAAATGGCAAAGACGGTGCAAAAGGTGAAAAGGGTAAGACGCCATCTGTAGAACAACAAGCCATTCAAGATAAAGATGGAAAGCAAATCGGAGTCACAATTATTATCAAAGATGGAGACGGTAAAGAAATCAGTCGTCAAAACATTCTAAATGGCCAAGATGGTAAAAATGGTACTCCTGGTAAGGATGGTCAAACACCAACAGTTGAAACAATGCCAGCATTAGATAAAGATGGAAAGCAAATCGGTGTAACTATTATTACACGCGATGGTGATGGTAAAGAAATTGGGCGTCAAACAGTGACGAATGGCCAAGATGGTAAATCTATTACTGCAGTAACGGCACGTGGAGAACAAAATAATCAGACAGGTTCATGGATACGTGTGTATGAAGTAAATCCAGATGGCACACGTGGTAAGTTAATTAGCGAAACGTTCGTTGCTGATGGTCAAAAAGGTGCTGACGGTAAAAACGGTGTTGATGGCAAAGACGGTAAAACACCAACAATCGAGCAACAGCCTATTCGTGATAAAGACGGAAAACAAATCGGTGTAACTATCATTATCAAAGATGGAGACGGTAAAGAGATTAGTCGTCAAAAAATTCTAAATGGTCAAGATGGTCAAAAAGGTGCTAATGGTCAAGACGGTAAATCTGTAACTGCAATTACAGAACGTGGTACTCAAGATGGCCATAAAGGTTCATACATTAGAATTTATGAAATGAACCCAGATGGTACACGTGGTAAATTGATTAGTGAAACATTTATCGCTGATGGCGAAAAAGGTCGAGATGGTGTTGATGGTCAAGATGGTAAGTCAGTAACTGCCGAAACTACACGTGGAGATAAAGATGGTCAAACTGGAGCGTACGTCCGAATTTATCTAACCAATCCAGATGGTACACGTGGCAAATTAATCAGTGAAACCTTTATTGCTGATGGTCAAAAAGGTAAAAATGGCCAAGATGGTAAGACCCCAACAATTGAGCAACTTCCGATTTTGGATAAAAACGGAAAACAAGTTGGTGTGACAGTAATTGTCAAAGATGGAAATGGCAAAGAAATTAGTCGTCAAGATATCTACAATGGGCGTGATGGCCAAGACGGTAAAGATGGCAAAACACCATCTATTGAACAACAGCCAATTTTAGATAAAAATGGTAAACAAATCGGCACTACTGTGATCATTAAAGATGGAAATGGCAAAGAAATCAGTCGTCAAGATATTCACAATGGTCAAGACGGTAAGACCCCAACGATAGAGCAAGTACCTTCTTTAGACAAAGAAGGCAAACAAAACGGTATCATTGTGATCATTAAAGATGGTGATGGCAAAGAAATCAGTCGTCAAACGATTTTAAATGGTCAAGATGGACGTGATGGCAGAGATGGTAAGGCTCCACATGTGGAGCAGCAACCAATTTTAAATAAAGACGGAAAACAAATTGGTATTACTGTGATCATTAAAGATGGCGATGGTAAAGAAATCAGTCGTCAAAATATTTATAACGGTGAAAAAGGTCAAGATGGCAAGGACGGTAAAAATGGTGTAGATGGCAAGGACGGTAAAAATGGTGTAGATGGTAAATCAATTACTGCCATAACAGAACGTGGTACAAAAGATGGTAAATCTGGTTCTTACATCTATATCTATGAAATGAATTCAGACGGTAGCCGTGGCAAATTAATTAGTCAAACCTTTATTGAAGATGGCCAAGACGGTAAAACACCAAGCATTGAACAACAACCAGTTAAAGATGAAAAAGGAAATCAAGTTGGTGTTGTTATCATTGTTAAAGACGGTGATGGTAAAGAAATCAGTCGCCAAGTTATTGTAAATGGCAAAGACGGCAAAGATGGTAAAACACCAAGCATTGAACAACAGCCAATTAAAGACGAAAATGGTAAGCAAATTGGCATCACGATTATTGTTAAAGATGGTAATGGCAAAGAAGTAAGTCGTCAAAACATATACAATACATCTAATATCACAAATATTTATGTTAACGTTGAAGGCAACATTGTCTTTGTCTTCAAAGATGGAACAACTTGTATTTGTAAATGTGAGCCAAACAAACCGAATGAGCCAAACAAACCAAATGAGCCCGGCAAGCCAAGCGAACCAGGCAAACCAAATGAACCAAACAAACCGAGTGAGCCAAACAAACCAAGCGAACCAGGCAAGCCAAGCAAACCGAACAAATCAGTTCATACTAGAACAATGAAACATGTGAACTATAAAACAACGAGTCATTTACAGCAAGTTCATGATACGACACAATCAAACAATGATAAAAAACAGCAAGAATTGCCAGCAACAGGTGCTGTTGATGACAATGGTTATCAAGCTCCATTCTTTGGATCATTATTTGCAATTTCAGGAACAATATTGTTCTTAGCAAGACGTCGTAAACATCATCAATAACAATCATTAAATAGCGTTAATTATATGAGATTCGTTATAGTATAGAAGTTTCTGAAGTAATCAAACAGGTATGGGAAACTAAAGGTTGAAAATCTTTTATCCCATGCCTGTTTTTTTATAAAATGAGTTCAGTTCGTTTTTAAGAGAGAAGTCATATCTATTTAGATATAGAAATATTTTAAATAATTACAAATAAATATTAGAGATAAGCTTGACTTTAGTTATAAATATCGTTAAAGTATTAGCATATAATTCTGACAATTCAGATAGGTATTAACTGTATTGTTGCAAAAATGGAGGGGGGATCACAATACGATGTCAGTACCTAAAATAACTTACGATGTATTTTCTGAGGACCCTTTTATAGAAAAGCTAACACTAGATGAAGGAACAAAAGGCGCATATGACATTTTAAAGTGGGCGTATGACACATATGGTGAGTCAATCGTGTATGCATGTAGTTTTGGTGCGGAAAGCATGGTGCTCATTCATATTATTAGTCAGATTAAACCTGATGCCCAAATCGTATTTTTAGACACAGATTTACATTTTCAAGAAACATACGATTTAATAGAAGATGTAAAACAACGTTTTCCTCAATTACGTATCGAAATGAAGAAACCAGACCTCACACTTGAAGAACAAGCAGAAAAATATCAACCCGCACTATGGAAAGCAAATCCCAACCAATGTTGTTATATACGAAAAATTAAACCACTAGAAGAAGTTTTATCTGGCGCAGTAGCTTGGATTTCTGGATTAAGACGAGCTCAATCCCCAACAAGAGCACACACGAATTTCATTAATAAAGATGAACGTTTTAAATCAATAAAAATTTGTCCTTTGATTTATTGGACGGAAGAAGAAGTTTGGGACTATATCAATGATAATCATTTACCTTACAATGCTTTACATGATCAGCATTACCCAAGTATTGGATGTATTCCTTGTACTTCTCCAGTGTTTGATTCAGATGATTCCCGTGCAGGAAGATGGTCGAGCTTTTCCAAAACAGAATGTGGCTTACACGTAGCAGATAAGCCATAAAAATTTTACTACTTATTCTTATTATTCTGATATGAATTTTAAATAAAATTAGCATTGGAAAGTTATACACGGTTATTTCATAATAGAAGGGTAGATAAATAAAATAGTAATTATTGATAAGAGGTGGAACGATTGAGTTTAAGTGTAACAAACAGTCCATTTACTGCAGAACAAGCCAAACAACTTAGTGAAGTTATTGCTACGTTAACACCTGAACAAAAGGTATGGCTTAGTGGCTATTTAATTGCCAATCAACAGACAATACAAACCAATTCATCGGTTCAAAGTGAACAACTCTCAACAAAAGCTGAAGCAGTTATTCAAAGCAATGAACCGGAGATAGAACCAACACAGCGCAGTATTACGGTACTTTATGGTTCAGAAACAGGGAATGCGCAAGGTGTAGCTGAAATTTTTAGCGAACGTCTAACGAATCTTGGTCATAACGTTGTAATAAGTAGTATGGACACATTCAAAACAAAAGAACTTAAGAAAGTAGAAGATTTATTTATTGTCACATCGACACATGGAGAAGGTGACCCGCCAGATAATGCGCTAGAATTTCATGAATTCTTGCATAGTAGAAAGGCACCTAAGTTAGAAGGTGTTAGATTTTCAGTCCTAGCTTTAGGAGATCAAACTTATGAATTTTTCTGCCAAACAGGTAAAGATTTTGATAAAAAACTAGCTGAATTAGGCGCAGAACATTTATATGAACGTATTGATTGTGACATTGATTATGACGAAGATGCGGAAAAATGGATGGCTAACGTCATTAAAGCCATTGATACTGAGTCAAGAGGTACAGAAAGTGAACAAGTTATAAGTGAATCAATTAAAGCAGCTAAAGAACGAAAGTATTCTAAGAGTAATCCATATGAAGCAGAAATTTTGGATAATATTAATTTAAATGGCAAAGGTTCAAATAAAGAAACACGACATGTTGAATTGTTGCTAGATAATTTTGGAGAAGAATATGAACCTGGCGATTGCATTGTAGTATTACCACAAAATGATCCGCAAGTCGTTGATTTGCTTATCGCAACATTAGGATGGGATCCAGAAGAACAGATTCCTGTATCTGAAGATGGTGATACATTAACGTTATCCGATGCATTAACACGTCATTTTGAAATTACTAAGTTAACGAAGCCATTGCTACAACAAGCAGCAGTCATATTTGACAATGATGACTTGAGCGACAAAGTTCAAGATAATGAATGGGTTCAACAGTATATCAATGGTAGAGATTTTATTGATTTGCTTAATGATTTTGGAACGGATGAGTTGCTACCTGTAAACTTGTCACAGCTTTTACGTAAGTTGCCACCAAGAGAATATTCCATCTCAAGTAGCTATAAAGCAACGCCGGATGAAGTACATATTACGGTAGGTGCAGTGAGATACCAATCTCACGGACGAGATCGCTCAGGTGTTTGTTCAGTTCAATTTGCAGAGCGTCTTCAGCCAGGAGATACGGTACCAATTTACTTAAAACGTAATCCAAATTTTAAGTTTCCAACAGAAGCGGATACGCCGATTATTATGATTGGTCCAGGAACAGGAGTCGCACCTTTTAGAGCTTGCATGCAAGAACGTGAAGAGCTTGGATTTAAAGGTAATACATGGCTATTCTTTGGAGATCAGCATTTTACAACAGACTTCTTATATCAAACTGAATGGCAAGCATGGTTAAAAGAGGGATACTTAGAAAAAATGGATGTGGCTTTTTCTAGAGATACAGACCACAAAATATATGTCCAACACCGTATTATGGAACGCAGTGCACAGTTTAATGCATGGTTAGAAAAAGGAGCATCTATCTATATTTGCGGTGATGAAAAACACATGGCAAAAGATGTGCATCAAGCCATCAAAGATGTGTTAGTAAAAGAACAGGGACTTAGTCAAGATGAAGCAGAAGCATATTTAAAACAACTTAAGAAAGATAAGCGTTATCAACGGGACGTATATTAAAAGAAAGGCAGGGGGATTCAATGGCAAAATCGAATGAGCAACTTGAGCAAGAATTAAATCAAAAACTTGATCAATTAGAATACATCAAAGATGATAGTAATTATCTACGTGGCACGATTGAACAAGGTTTAGCAGACCCGTTAACTGGTGCTATTTCCGATGATGACACTAAGTTGCTGAAATTTCATGGTAGCTATCAACAAGATGATAGGGATTTGCGTGACGAACGGCGAAAACAGAAGCTTGAGCCAGCGTATAGCTTTATGATCCGTGTACGTCTTCCTGGAGGGACAGCTACACCAGAACAATGGATAGCCATGGATGACATATCAAATCAATATGGTAATCACACAATGAAATTAACAACACGCCAAACATTCCAATTTCATGGCATTTTAAAGCGTAATTTAAAAGCATCTATGCGCCATATAAATGATGCATTACTAGACACGATTGCTGCATGTGGGGACGTCAATCGTAATACAATGTGTAATCCTAATCCGTATCAATCACGTTTTCATCAAGAAATGAATGATTATGCAGCAGCAATCAGTAATCATTTATTACCGAAAACCAATGCATATCATGAAATATGGTTAGATGGTGAAAAGGTGTTGGATTCAAGTGAAGAAGTTGAACCGATGTATGGTAAAACATATTTGCCACGTAAGTTTAAAATAGGCATTGCTTTACCGCCAAGCAATGATATTGATGTTTACTCACAAGATATTGGTTTAATAGCTATTGTTGACCATGAT
Source organism: Staphylococcus sp. HMSC62D11 (assembly GCF_001839145.1). Taxonomy (NCBI): domain Bacteria; kingdom Bacillati; phylum Bacillota; class Bacilli; order Caryophanales; family Staphylococcaceae; genus Staphylococcus; species Staphylococcus sp. HMSC62D11. The sequence continues at coordinate 12,877 of NZ_KV840204.1, forward strand.
GAGTTGATAGGATTTAATGTCTTAGTTGGTGGTGGTATGGGTATGACACATGGCAATAAAAATACCTATCCACAAATCGGGCGTTTACTGGGTTATATACCTAAAGAAGAAGTGGTCGATGTTTGTGAAAAGATTTTAACGATTCAGCGTGATTATGGTAATCGTGTAGACCGAAAAAATGCACGCTTTAAATATACAGTTGATCGTTTAGGACTTGAGAGAGTCAAAACAGAATTAAATCAACGTCTTGGATGGGAAATTCAAGAACCAAAAGCCTTTAAATTTGAGCATAACGGTGATCGTCTTGGTTGGATTCAAGGAGAACACAATTGGAATTTTACGCTGTTTATTCAAAATGGTCGTATTAAAGATTTAGAAGATTATAAATTGAAAACTGCTTTGCGAGAAATTGCTGAAGTACATCAAGGAGACTTTAGATTATCACCCAATCAAAATCTAATTATTGCTAATGTGTCTCCAGAACATAAAAAGGATATACAAGATATTATTGAACGTTATCAATTAACAGATGGTAGACACTATTCAGGTTTACGACGTAACTCTATGGCTTGTGTTGCATTTCCAACATGTGGTTTAGCTATGGCTGAGTCAGAACGCTACCTACCTTCATTGATTGGTAAAATAGAAGATTTACTAGATGAAGCAGGTGTTAGTGAAGAAGACATTACAATTCGTATGACAGGTTGCCCAAATGGTTGTGCACGTCCGGCATTGGCAGAAATAGCATTTATTGGGAAAGCACCAGGAAAATACAATATGTATTTAGGTGGTGGTTTCAAAGGAGAACGTTTGAATAAACTGTATAAAGAAAATATTGATGAACAACAAATTTTAGCAAGTTTGCGACCAATATTAATGGATTACGGTAAGTCACGTTTAGAGGGTGAACATTTCGGTGATTTCGTCATTCGTTCAGGCGTTATTGCTGAAGTGCATTCTGGTCAAGATTTTCATAGCTAATCAGCTAAAAAGAGGGTGTTAATATGGGGAAAGTCTACTTAGTTGGTGCGGGTCCAGGTGACCCGGAGCTGATTACAGTAAAAGGTTTAAAGGCAATTAAACAAGCGGATGTTATTTTATACGACCGTTTAGTCAATAGGGAACTCTTGGATTACGCAACGGCAGGTACAAAATTGTTTTATTGCGGAAAGGATCCTAATAGACAGTCGTTGCCACAGTCAGAAACGAACAAAATGCTTGTGAGCTTAGCTAAAAAAGGTCATACAGTAACACGTTTGAAAGGTGGAGATCCCTTTGTTTTTGGCCGTGGTGGTGAGGAAGCGGAAATATTAGCGCAACATCATATAGCATTTGAAATTATACCTGGTATTACAGCAGGAATTGCTGCGCCAGCCTATGCAGGGATTCCAGTGACGCATAGAGATTTTAGTTCATCTGTCGCTTTTGTGACTGCAGTGAATAAGCCAGGAATGACTAAAGCTGCTTATTGGGAACATCTCGCACATGGACCGGAAACGTTATGTATATATATGGGTGTTAAACGTTTGTCTGAAATTTGTGGTTTATTAATTAAATACGGTAAACCTATTGATACCCCTGTTGCATTAATCCACTTAGGTACAACAGCATATCAACAAACGGTCACTGGCACATTGAGTACAATAACAGAAGTAGCTAAAAATATTAAAAATCCAGCTATGATTGTAATTGGTCAAGTCGTACAGATGCATGATAAAATTCAATGGTTTACGGAACAAACTGAACAGATGAGAATGGACTATTCACAAGTGAATTCTAAATAAATTAACAGGAGGATAAAGATATGAATATGCCACTTATGGTTGATTTAGCAGGACAACGCATTGTAATTGTCGGAGGTGGGCAAGTTGCTGCCAGACGAGCTTCCAATTTTATCGACTACTGCCAAGATATTCATATCATTAGTCCTCAAGTTCATTCGTCATTAGAAGATTTAATAAATGCTGGACAAATCACCTGGCATCAAAAAGAATTTGACGCCGCTGATATAGCAGGTGCATTTTTAGTCGTTGCTGCGACAAATAATAAGGCTGTTAATCAACAAGTTAAAGCGCTGGTACCTACAGGCTGTTTATTCAATAATGCTGAAGATGCAACGTCTGGCAATGTCACTATTCCTAATATATTAAAAAGAGGTAAATTAACACTAAGCGTAGCCACGCAAGGCGCAAGTCCAAAGTTAGGGATACAAATAATTGAACAACTTAGCCACACGTATGATGAACGCTATGAGCAATACGTTGAATTTTTATATCAATGTAGACAGACGCTCAAACGAATAAATATTGAGCCATCTTATCGACAAGCATTATTGGCAAAGATCGTCTCTGACGACTATTTAGATCTTGATAAGCAACAAGCATTTTTACGATGGCTCCAAGCACAAGCTGAATAATAGGGGGCACTTAATTTATGAAAAAATTGTTGATTTTTGCATTAGCTGGATTTTTGGCCCAACTTGTAGATGGATCATTAGGCATGGGGTTCGGTGCGTCATCGTCCTCCATTTTATTAACATATGGTATTACACCAGCGATTGTGTCAGCAACGGTTCACTTTTCTGAAATAGCAACAACAGCAGCGTCAGGAACATCGCATTGGAAGTTTGATAATGTCCATCGATCGACCATGTTAAAGTTAGCAATTCCAGGTGCAATCTTTGGATTTTTAGGCGCGGCATTTTTAACACATATTCACAGTAGTGTTATTAAGCCATATATTGCAATATTTTTATTAGCAATGGGATTTTATATTTTATATCAATTTTTATTTCGTCGTCAGCATGAAACACATGAACATGTTGGTCAATTAAGTGGCTGGAAATTAATTCCACAAGGTGCGATTGCTGGTTTATTAGATGCGATTGGTGGCGGTGGCTGGGGACCAGTCAACACACCCATATTATTATCTAGTAAAAAGATACAACCTCGTTATGCGATTGGTACCGTATCAGCCAGTGAATTTTTCGTAACATTAGCCACATCGCTATCATTTATTTTATTTTTAGGGATAACACAAATTAATTGGTGGCTTGTTGTTGCATTAAGTATTGGTGGCATGGCTGCTGCACCTATTTCAGCATACTTAACAAAAATATTGCCCATTAATATATTAGCGATATGCGTAGGTGGTTTGATTATTTTTACCAATAGTAATGCTTTATTAAGTTATTTTGTCGACAATAGCACAATCATAAATGTCATAAGATTCGCAATTATTTGTAGTATTTTAGTACTTATCATTTTTGTTGCCATTCGCAACAGATTGTTATCTTTTTCTTACAAGAAAAACCGAGTAAACAAATATAATTAATTGGATAAAGGAGTTTTGTTTTATGTCAGTCTCAAAAGATATACTTCATTATACAATCAAACCACATGGTGGCGTACTTATTAATCGAGTCGTTGAAGGTATAGAACGAACACAGTTGAGTCAAGCAGCACAATCGTATAAAGCAATTACATTAAATCCATGGGCAATTTCAGACTTAGAATTAATTGCTATTGGCGGATTTAGCCCCTTAACTGGTTTTATGGGGCAAGAAGATTATAATCAAGTTATTGAAAAGACGCATTTAACAGATGGTTCAGTATGGAGTATTCCTATTACATTACCAGTTACAGAAGATGTTGCATCAAAGCTTGAAATTGGTGATCATATTGCTTTATATGGTGAAGATGGAGCACTATATGGCACTTTAAAGCTTACCGAAAAGTACACGTATGATAAGAAAAGAGAGGCTCAGCTTGTTTATGGTACGACCGATGTAAAACATCCTGGTGTGAAGAAAGTTTATGACAAAGGAAACGTATATCTAGCGGGACCAATTCAATTATTAAAGCGTCCACAGCATGATAAATTTGCGGATTACCATTTAGATCCGCACGAAACACGTCAGCTTTTTCATGATTTAGGTTGGAAGACGGTTGTCGGTTTCCAAACAAGAAATCCAGTGCACCGCGCACATGAATATATTCAAAAATCTGCTTTAGAAATTGTAGATGGCTTATTATTAAATCCATTGGTAGGTGAAACAAAAGCAGATGATATTCCAGCAGATGTACGTATGGAAAGTTACGAAACGATACTAAAACATTATTATCCTAAAAACCGTGCTCGATTAGTTATTTATCCAGCAGCAATGCGTTATGCAGGGCCAAAAGAAGCAGTTTTACATGCTATTGTACGCAAAAATTATGGATGTACACATTTTATTGTTGGACGTGATCATGCTGGTGTTGGCGATTATTATGGTACATATGAAGCCCAACAATTTATTTCTCAATTTGAAGATGAATTAGATATTCAAATTTTAAAATTCGAGCATGCGTTTTATTGCGAGGCATGTGGCAATATGGCTACGGCTAAAACATGTCCACATGATGTGACACAACATGTTCATTTAAGTGGTACAAAAGTCAGAGAAAAATTACGCAATGGAGAAGCATTACCAACCAAATTTTCACGACCAGAAGTTGCTGAAGTATTAATCAAAGGGTTACAACAACATTAAGGTGGGGGGAAGTAACATGAGTCAATCAAGTCATATTACATGGCACGATTCAGAAGTAACAAAAGCAGATAGACAAAAGCAAAATGGTCATAAAAGTGCAGTCATTTGGTTTACCGGACTATCTGGTTCTGGAAAGTCAACAGTGTCTGTCGCATTAGAGCAAGCTTTGTTTGAATTAGGAAAACATGCTTATCGTTTAGATGGAGACAATGTGCGACACGGTCTAAACAAGAATTTAGGCTTCAGTCCAGAGGATCGTAAAGAGAATATTCGACGCATTGGTGAAGTCAGTAAACTGCTTGTTGATGCAGGGACGATTGCAATCACAGCCTTTATTTCTCCATATCGTGTCGACCGTGATGACGTAAGGAATATATTAGAAGATGGGGAATTTATTGAAGTTTATACCCAATGTAGTGTTGAAGAATGTGAAAAGCGAGATCCTAAAGGTTTATATGCAAAAGCACGTTCAGGGGAAATCAAAGAATTTACCGGTATTAGCGCGCCTTATGAAGCACCGAATCATCCAGAAATTACAATTAATACTGAACAGCAAAGTGTAGAACAAGCTGTAGCACACATTCTTAATTATTTGACAGATAATAAATATCTTTAATAAGTGAAGCATAGAGAGTAAGCCAGTTTACTTTCTATGCTTTGTTTATGGAATGAGAAATAACATCATAAAGTATTATCATTTACTGATGGATTCATTTGTACTAACGTGTTTAAAAATGCATTATTGCTGAACATGTGATGAAATTGAAAATCTGTCAATTACAAAGATAATGAATTATAGAAATAAGATTGTTACAAAACGTGTTGTCATATAAGTTAGGCACACATGAAAAATGTTTAGAAAAAAAGCATAGTGTGAATAATTTAAGAAACGTTAAATTAAAGTTAGAAGAGGCGATATGAATGACTGTTTTGTCTGAACAGGAAAGAATAGATATTTTAGCAGACATCGTTAATATCAATACAGAGAATAATAATGAAATCGAGGTTTGCTACTATTTGAAAGAATTACTACAACGTTATGATATTGAATCAAAAATAATTGAAATTGAAGGTAAACGTTCAAATTTAGTAGCTGAAATTGGGTCAGGTAGACCTGTCATTGGTATATCTGGACATATGGATGTTGTAGACGCAGGTGATAAAGCGCAATGGATGTACCCCCCGTTTGAATTACATGAAGAAGATGGGAAATTATATGGGCGTGGTACATCTGATATGAAGGGCGGCCTTGCTGCGTTAGTCATTGCTATGATAGAAATAAAAGCTTCTAATTTGTTACAACAAGGTACCATCCGTCTTTTAGCAACAGCAGCTGAAGAAAAAGAAATGTCAGGGTCAATGTTATTTCGTGATAAAGGTTACGTTGATGATTTGGATGGATTGATTATTGGTGAACCAAGTGATCATTATATAAACTATGCTAACAAAGGTTCAATGGGTATTAAAATTAAGGCTAAGGGTGTTGCCGCGCATAGTTCGTTACCTAATTTAGGACATAATGCGATAGATGACATGATTAGATATATACAAAAAATCAAAGAAAAATATGAAGATATTAAAAATAATGATAATAAACATTCATTAGACGTATCACCGCTAATTAAAGATTACTTTGGTGATAAGTTTAATGATAAGGAGCTCAGAAAATTAGAAAATGTTGCTGAGGGTTTAGTTATAGTTAACTCAATTATTTATGGTGGGGAACAGTTTAATACAGTACCTGAAAGTGCATATGCAGAATTTAATATACGTACAATTCCAGAATATGATAATGAAGCAATCATACAATTGTTTGAAGAAACTTTGGAAGAAGTGGATCAGGCACAATTATCAATGGAAATCACTACGAATCATGCGCCTGTTTATAGTAATAAGGATAATTTGTTAGTGAAGTCATTTACTGAATATAAAGATGATTTAACAGTTACAGCACTTGTTGGTGCGACAGATGCATCAGAATTATTAAAAGATATAGATAATGTAGACTTAACCATTATCGGTCCTGGTTTTATGCGACAAGCACATCGAGCGAATGAATATATAGATAAACAGCATTATTTAGATTTTATTGATTTGTATCAACATGTCATTGTTGATTATTTAAACAAAAAGAGTAATTAAAAGAAACTTAACTATGAAGAAACATTTGATAATAAATGTCTTCATAGTTTTTTTATGAATAAATTTAATTGTTTTTGATGTCATTAACGTGAAAGCAATTATCAGTTTTATTACAACAAATGTAATAATCTGTTGATTATGATGTCTATCATCCCCAACATCATCGTTGTTAGAGATTGTTACAAAATAGCTATGAGTTTTACATCGAACGACTGTTTATTATGATTCTTTTACAAAATATTAACAACGCACACAGCAGCTTATTTTTCTGATAGAGTGTGATTTGTCGTTGAAACAACGAGAAAAAAATTAATCAAAAAATTAATCATGTTTTGTAACTTGAAGGTAGCCACGAGATAAAGAAATCATTATTTAAATGAATTTAGGAGGATATTTAATTATGAAAAAGATCGCTACAGCTACAATCGCAACAGCAGGATTTGCAACAATTGCACTCGCAGGAGGTCATGACGCACACGCTGCTGAACAAAACAATAATGGTTATAATCCAAATGATCCATATTCTTATAGCTATTCATATACAATTGACCAACAAGGTAATTATCACTACACTTGGCAAGGTAATTGGAGTCCAAACCAAGCACAACAAGGTCAATATTATTCATATAATTATACAAACACAGCAGGCACTCAAAACTACAACTACAATACGCAATATAGTCAAAACTATCAGCCACAAACTCAAGCATATCACGCAAACAATGGTGGCGGATTAGGTGCTAGCTATTCAACTTCTGATAGAAATGTTAAAGTAACAACTACACAAGCACCATCAAGTCATGCTTCAAATACTAGTGGTGGTTCAGCATTTTCAGGTAAATCAGGATCAAGCTCAAACCTATACACAGCAGGTCAATGTACGTATTACGTTTTTGATAAAGTAGGCGGAAAAATTGGCTCTACATGGGGTAACGCAAGTAACTGGGCTAGCGCAGCTGCATCAGAAGGCTATAATGTTAGCAATTCACCAAAACAAGGTGCGGTAATGCAAACATCACAAGGTGCATATGGTCATGTCGCTTATGTTGAAAAAGTCAATAGTGATGGTTCAGTTAAAGTATCAGAAATGAATTACAATGGCGGACCTGGCGTTGTCTCTACACGTACAATTTCAGCAAGTCAAGCAAGCTCTTACAATTACATCTCATAATCAACTATTTGAACGGTTCATCCTACAATATTGCGCTTCAACAATATTGTAGGATTTTTTATTGTCTGCTGCTCAAAGTTCAAGGATTATTAACAACTCTTTGACAGTTATGTTAACATGTGGGTTTTTATTTGAAATACTATATATAGTGTTATAAGTTTAATATAAGTACTATATATAGAAATGGAATGATTTTTATGAAACAACTTGAAGCTGAATTACAAGGTCTCATTACCAAAGATCCAGCAATTGTAAATGAGAATGCCAATAAAGATAGCAATACATTTTCAACGATGCGTGATTTAACAGCAGGTGTCGTTTCAAAGTCATATGCATTACAACATTTATTACCTAAAAGAGTCGCACAAGCACATAAGAATGGAGATATACATTTTCATGATTTAGATTATCACCCATTCCAACCTTTAACAAACTGCTGTTTAATTGATGCAACATCAATGTTACAGCATGGGTTTGAGATTGGGAACGCCAATGTCACTACACCGAAATCAATTCAAACGGCGTCCGCACAACTTGTACAAATTATTGCCAATGTTTCTAGTAGCCAATATGGTGGCTGCACGGTCGACCGTGTTGATGAATTACTTAGTACATATGCACGACATAATGAAGCACATCACCGCAAAGTTGCTGAAACATTTGTTAGAGCAGATGCTATAGAAGATTATGTAGATCAACAAGTAACTAAAGATGTTAATGATGCTATAGAAAGTTTAGAGTATGAAATAAACACATTGTACACATCAAACGGTCAAACGCCATTTGTAACACTTGGATTTGGTTTAGGAACAGATAAACTAAGTCGAAAAATTCAACAGGCAATTTTGAACACACGTATCAAAGGACTAGGTAAAAATAGAATTACTGCAATCTTTCCCAAATTAGTCTTTACTATAAAAAAAGGCGTTAATTTTAGCGAAGAAGACCCTAATTATGACGTTAAGCAACTCGCTTTAAAATGCTCAACGAAACGCATGTACCCAGATGTTTTAAACTACGATACACTGGTTGATATTTTAGGTGATTTTAAAGCACCTATGGGTTGTCGTTCATTTTTACCAGCTTGGCGTGATGCTCAAGGGCAATTTGAGAATAGTGGTCGATGTAATTTAGGTGTCGTAACATTAAATATTCCGCGTATTGCGATTGAGTCTCAAGGCGATAAGTTAACGTTTTGGCGACTTTTCCATGAGCGTATGGATATTTTACATGAAGCCTTACTTTATCGTATTGAGCGTGTTGCACAAGCGGTTCCTGAAAATGCTCCGATTTTGTATAAAAGTGGCGCCTTTAAATATAAATTACAAGAAGGTGAAGATGTTACAGATTTATTTAAACATCGCCGTGCTACGATTTCTATGGGTTATATTGGGTTATACGAAGCAGCTACTGTATTTTATGGTCCAAACTGGGAAACAAATCCAGATGCCAAGGCCTTTACATTAGATATATTAAAAGAAATGAAGGATTATCAATTAGAATGGACGGAAGAGACGGACGTTTGGTTCAGTATTTATAGTACACCGAGCGAATCATTGACAGACCGTTTTTGCCGCTTAGATTATGAACGATTTGGCTCTATACCAGATATTACGGATAAAGGGTACTATCAAAATTCATTTCATTATGATGTGCGAAAAGATGTTACACCTTTTGAAAAAATAGATTTCGAAAAGGATTATCCATACTACGCAAGCGGTGGATTTATTCACTATTGCGAATATCCAAAATTAAATCATAATTTAAAGGCGCTTGAAGCGGTTTGGGACTATGCCTACGATAAAGTTGGTTATTTAGGAACAAATATACCAATTGATCGTTGTTATGAATGTGGCTATGAAGGAGATTTTGAAACAACTGCTCAAGGATATACATGTCCACATTGTGGTAATCATGATCCTAAAACAGTAGATGTGGTCAAACGAACATGTGGTTATTTAGGAAATCCAGTACAACGACCTGTGATTGAAGGACGTCAAAAAGAAATTTGCGCAAGAGTTAAACATATGAAGGAACCAAAATAAAATGAGTGTACTTGACGTTACAGAAGGTCGTGGTTATATTGCCAAAATTGAACAACATAGTTTTGTTGATGGTGAAGGCGTTCGCGTCAGCATGTATGTATCAGGTTGTCCCTTTCTATGCGAAGGATGTTACAATGTAGCTGCTCAACGTTTTACTTACGGCGAACCCTTTAATGATGAAACGCTTGAAGCAATTTTGCACTACTGTGAACCGGACTATATTGCTGGATTGAGTATACTCGGTGGTGAACCATTTTGTAATGTTGATATTACCTTGAAAGTTGCTCGTGCCTTTCGTCAAAAGTTTGGACACCGCAAATCATTGTGGGTATGGACAGGATTTTTGTATGAATATTTAAGTCATGATGCAGGAATAAGATATCAACTATTATCTTTGATTGATGTCTTAGTAGACGGCCCATTTATACAAGCGCTATTTCAACCTAATTTAGCTTATAAAGGTTCATTAAATCAACGTGTCATTAATGTTCCAGCATCCTTAAAAAAAGGAACCCCAGTCATTTATGTAGAAGATTAAACATAAAGTAATAGGGAAGATAAATAGTATAAGTGCATGAGTTAAGGTGCATAGGAGTGATGTATATGAAGTTAATCATCATCATCGGGCAATGGCTCATAGCTATTGGTTTGATTGTTGGTTCAATATTAGAAGAACGTCACTATCGCAAACAGCGCCAGAAAAAACAATCATCACAAAATAAATAAATATTTAAGAGGGATAGCGTCGAAGTGACGCATCTCTTTTATTTTTGTCACAATTTAAGTTATTATAAGACAAATATATATACATTTTTGTATACTTTTTGCATTCTATAGTGATAAAATATTTAATGTTAAAAATATCACAAAGAAATTGTGTTAGGAGTTAAGATTATGATTCTTTTTGCCATAGAAATAGGAATTATGATTGCAGCTATTTTATTAGGATTACGAACTGCAGGCGCTTTAGGTTGTGGTATTTTCGCAATTGTGGCGCAACTCATTATGATATTTGTTTTTCAATTACCTCCTGGATCTGCCCCAGTTACAGCAGTCTTAATTATTCTTTCTATTGGTATTGCTGGGGGTACACTCCAGTCAACAGGCGGTATAGATTATTTAGTATATCTAGCTTCTAAAGTGATTGAAAAATATCCAAAATCTATTATTTTTATCTCACCGATTATTGTCTTTATCTTTGTTTTTGGTATTGGTACTGCGAATATTGCTTTATCATTAGAACCGATTATTGCGAAAACAGCAATGAAAGCAGGTATTCAACCTAGACGCCCTTTGATTGCCTCTGTATTGACAGCAAACTTAGCATTGCTATGTAGTCCTGCAGCTGCAGCTACAGCTTATATCATCTCGGTGTTAGCAGGTTATGACATTAGCATGGGCAAATATTTAAGTGTTGTTTTTCCTACAGCAATTTTGACAATGTTGCTATTAAGTGTATTTTGTACTTTGGCTGGACGTAAAAAAGAACAAGCACAACGCTTTGAATTGAAAGATTTAGAAGTCAAAGTACCAACCACGTTTCCATCAAAAGTAAAACTTGGTGTGGCTAGTTTCTTATTATGTGTAGTCGGGATATTAACATTTGGAATTTTTCCGCAATTGATGCCAAGCTTTAATATAGATGGTAAGTCAGTAGAAGTAACGATGACTGAAATTGTTCAATTCTTTATGTATTTAGCTGCTGCGATTAATCTATTATTAAATAAAATTGATACGACGGATATCTTATCATCACACATTACACAATCAGCTATAGGTGCTTTATTTGCGGTTCTTGGACCTGGATGGTTAGGTGCCACGGTATTTAATGCACCTCAAAATTTAAAAATTTTAAAGGAAGATGTAGGTGCTGTGATTCAAGTAGCACCATGGTTAGTTATTCTTTTAGTCTCTATTGTAGCGATAGTTGTTATATCACAGACTGCAACAGCTTCGATTATGTTTCCTATTGTTCTTAGTATAGGTATCCCACCAATGTTTTTTGTTGCTATGGTGCAAACGATAAATGTGAACTTTGTCATCCCAGCACAACCTACTTTACTCTTTGCAGTTGATTTAGATGAAACGAAGCGTACTAAAGTGACCAGCTTTATTATTCCTGGATTCTTTATGATTACGGTGTCAGTGCTTATTGGTTTTTCAATTAAAGCAATATTAGGTTATTAATAGTAGTAAATTATTTACGAATCTAGAACATTATGCCTAGGAAAAATAGTGAGCGAGACAGAATTCATAATGAATTCCTAGTTTCGCCCTTGCAAGGTTGACTGGGATTGAAAAAAGCTTGGTATAAGGGTATTTTCAATCCAGTCAACTACTGCCAATATATATCGCTCATAGTCTAAAATATAATGATGTCCTATACAGTTATTTTTTACAGTACTTTGAATTTTGGGCTCGCTAGCTTAGGAGAAAGCTTCTTAACCCCAACTTGCTTTGCTTGGCGAAATGTGCTTTGCATTTTTTCTGTTGGGGGATGTATTCTCGGAGTCTTGCCATAAATATGACTTATTAATATTTAAAATATTTTTGAAAAAATAACATAACTCAATATGTACGCTACCAATAAAAATCTTCAGTTTTAATACCTCTTACCATATTTATGATATTGTGGAAACCATATTTGAAGAAAATTTTTGCGTTTTAATTTTAACCCATTTCATTTATACTACAGATTTTTCCTTATCTTGTCAGAGAAATCGATGTTTCAGTCTCATTTTTTATCAATAAAGTACGATTTGAAAATAAATATATATTCACTAAATATGTATATTAATTCAAATAAAAGCATAGGCATTGAGCGTTTAGTTTGTTAAATCCAAACTTAACACTGTTATTTTGGCAATGTTCTCTCTGCTTGTAAAATGACATAATATATAATTATTCACTTATTACTAACTATAATTTTGTATTGAATTTGCATTATTATGTTTTTTTAGATATTGTCAATTTTGTGAATTAATAACAATTTGTTTGATAACCATATTTTCAAAGTTTCAATCTTTATCGATACTAAAGGAGGATCAACATTGAAAAAAGAGAAAATAATGGATTGGCCTACCTTTATAGGTACGGTAGTCATTTTATTGTTAGCAGTCATTCCAATGATGGCTTTTCCGTCTGCAAGTGAAAAGGTCATTACAGATATTAATAGTGCTATTTCTAATTCTATAGGTTCCTTATATTTATTTATTGGACTTGCAATTTTATGTTTCGTACTTTACATAGCATTTGGTAAATATGGGAATGTCACTTTGGGTAAAGCAAGTGATAAGCCAGAGTTCAGCAATTTCAGTTGGGCATCTATGCTGTTTTGTGCAGGTATAGGTTCTGATATTTTATACTGGGGTGTTATTGAATGGGCATATTATTATCAAGTGCCTCCAAATAGAGCGAAACCAATGTCAGATCAAGCATTAACGTTTGCGACACAGTATGGTATGTTCCATTGGGGACCAATTGCTTGGGCAATTTATGTCTTGCCAGCACTTCCGATTGGATACTTGGTCTTTGTAAAAAAGCAACCAATTTATAAAATTAGCCAAGCGTGTCGTCCTGTGCTCAAAGGTCAGACAGACAAGTTTTTAGGTAAGCTTGTAGATGTACTCTTTATCTTCGGTTTGTTAGGAGGAGCTGCAACATCATTAGCGCTTGGTGTACCAATGATCTCAGCTGGCGTTGAAAAATTAACTGGACTTGATGGACAAAATATGGTGCTACGATCAATTATCCTTTTCACAATTACAGTGATCTTTGCTATTAGTTCATATACAGGTTTAAAAAAGGGTATTCAAAAATTAAGTGATGTCAATGTATGGTTATCATTTTTATTATTAGGATTTGTGTTTATCGTTGGGCCAACCATCTTTATTATGGAAACAACAATTACAGGGTTTGGTAATATGTTACGTGACTTTTTCCACATGGCAACATGGATGGAACCATTTGGTGGAATTAAAGGACGTAAAGAAACGAATTTCCCTCAAGATTGGACGATTTTCTATTGGTCATGGTGGCTTGTTTACGCACCATTTATTGGACTCTTTATTGCGCGGATTTCTAAAGGTAGAAGACTAAAAGAAGTCATATTAGGTACGATTGTTTATGGAACATTAGGATGTGTGTTGTTCTTTGGTATATTTGGAAACTACGCAGTATACCTACAAATTTCTGAACAATTCAACGTTATTCAATATTTAAATAGTCATGGTACTGAAGCGACGATTATCGAAGTAATGCATCAATTACCTTTTCCAACAACAGTCATTGTCTTATTCTTGCTTTCTGCGTTTTTATTCTTAGCAACGACATTTGATTCTGGGTCGTACATTTTAGCGGCAGCAACACAGAAGAAAGTATTAGGTGAACCATTAAAAGCGAATCGTTTATTCTGGGCTTTTGCATTATGCTTATTACCATTTTCACTCATGCTAGTGGGTGGCGAACGTGCGTTAGAGGTGCTAAAAACTGCGTCAATATTAGCCAGTGTGCCACTGATTGTCATCTTTATTTGCATGATGGTATCGTTTATTATTACCTTGAGTAAAGATAGAATTAAACTGGAAACTCGTGCGGATAAATTGAAAGAAGTAGAACGTCGTTCATTGCGTATCGTTCAAGTAAGAGAGAATAATGACGAAGACGATAATTTATAATATATGCAAAAACGTCTATGATCAGCTGATAAAGATCATAGACGTTTTTTGTTTAATTATTGTTTTCTTGGCTGTTTGGAATAGGAAAGTAGTCAAATATTTCGCCAGTTTCTAATGCTGTAGTTAAGTTTGACAACCACTGACAATATATTTTTGTATGTTTCAATTGCTGCTCAATATTAAGCGCATCTTGCTTAATTTCATCATCAATTGCCTCATCATTTAGCACTGAAGTAATGATTTTTTCGGCTTCAATAATTGCTGCCATATTAGTGTCGACTTCACGCTCCCATTTTTTAGTGAAGAAATTGCGGAAAAAGGTAAAAAAGTCTTTTTCTGCGATAAAATGTTGTTTTCGACTGCCTCGCGTAAACTGTTGTTTCACTAAATCGAATTCTTGAAGCTTCTTGACACCTGCACTCATACTTGGTTTGCTCATCTGAAGATGTTCACGCATTTCATCTAATGTCATGCTACCTTCGAAGACCATTGTCCCAAACAAATTTCCGACGCTGCGATTTGTGCCATACAAGTCCATAGTTTGCCCAATAGAATTAATGACTAAATCTTTAGCAGCTTCTAATTTTTCTTCATTTGACTGTGAATGTACCATACGCTCACCTCCATTATCCAGTTCATTAGCTGCATTCACTGTTAGATATTACCAATTCATACTTGCACATTATAGAAAATTTTTCAATCACTTTAAAAAGATAGAAGCAGGACAGCATTCATTATGAATTCGTAGTTCTGCCCCGGCAAGGTTGACTAGAATTGAAAAAAGCTTGGTATCAGCGTATTTTTAATCCAGTCAACTACTGCCAATATATCGCTCATAGTCTAAAACATCATTATGTCCTAAACTCTAGATGAAAATTATGACAATATCATGAAATTTGACATTAAATTTTCACATATGCTAGCATATGTTTATAAAATTCGTTAAATATAAATTTAACAAACTTAACGGAGGTCGTTTGATGAAACTTGTAGAAAAATTGTCGCAGCGTCAATATATCGATGGTAAATGGGTTGAAAGCTCAAATAAAAATACAAGAGAAATTATCAATCCTTATAATCAAGAGGTTGTTTTTACCGTAACAGAAGGTACAGCTGAAGATGCCGAACAAGCTATTTTAGCAGCGCGTCGTGCATTTGAAGATGGCGAATGGTCATTAGAAACAAGTGAAGTCAGAGGGAAAAAAGTTAGAGCTATTGCTGACAAAATTACGGAACATCGTGATGAGTTAGCTCAATTAGAAACACTAGATACAGGTAAAACACTAGGAGAGTCATATGCAGATATGGATGATATTGCTAATGTCTTTAACTATTTTGCTGGATTAGCTGATAAAGACGGTGGAGAGATTATCAATACGCCAATTCCAAACACTGAAAGTAAAGTTGTTAAAGAACCTGTTGGTGTTGTCACTCAAATTACACCTTGGAATTATCCTTTATTACAAGCGTCTTGGAAAATTGCGCCAGCATTAGCAACTGGTTGTTCGCTTGTAATGAAACCAAGTGAAATTACACCATTGACTACAATTAGAGTATTTGAATTAATGGAAGAAGTTGGTTTCCCTAAAGGCGTGATTAATTTGATACTTAGTAGTGGTGAAGAAGTAGGGGACACATTATCGGGTCATAAAGAAGTGGATCTAGTTTCATTTACAGGCGGAATTGAGACCGGAAAACACATTATGAAAAATGCTGCGAATAATGTAACGAACATAGCATTAGAACTGGGTGGTAAGAACCCTAATATTATTTTTGCTGATGCTGACTTCGACTTAGCGGTAGATCAAGCATTAAATGGTGGTTACTTCCATGCAGGCCAAGTTTGTTCAGCTGGATCACGTATTTTAGTTCATAACGATATCAAAGGTGATTTTGAAAAAGCACTTATTGATCGTGTAGGCAAAATTAAATTAGGGAACGGCTTCGATGATGATACTGAAATGGGGCCAGTTATCTCTACAGAACATCGTGACAAAATTGAAAGCTATATGGAAATTGCTAAAAAAGAGGGCGCTACAATTGCTATTGGCGGCAAACGTCCCGATAGAGAAGACCTACAAAATGGGTTATTCTTTGAACCAACAGTTATCACAAATTGCGATACATCAATGCGTATTGTTCAAGAAGAAGTCTTTGGACCTGTTGTGACTATTGAGGGATTTGATAGCGAAGAAGAAGTTATAGAATTAGCTAATGACTCAATTTATGGCTTAGCTGGTGCCGTATTCACAAAAGATTTAGGTAAAGCACAGCGTGTGGCTAATAAACTTAAATTAGGTACAGTGTGGATAAATGATTTCCATCCTTACTTTGCTCAAGCACCATGGGGTGGTTTTAAACAATCAGGTATTGGTCGCGAATTAGGTAAAGAAGGATTAGAAGAATATTTAATCAGTAAACATATTTTAACGAATACGAAGCCAGAACCAATCAATTTCTTTAGTAAATAAAAGAGCGTTCATACATTGTAAATAAAGTTAAAACAAACTTATATATGCGAGAGACACATCATTTTATTTTATAAGGGAGGACGAAATTAACATGAGTGAAAACAAGTCATATGATTATGTCATTATTGGTGGTGGAAGTGCAGGTTCTGTATTAGGTGCGCGTTTATCTGAGGATAAAGATAAAAATGTACTTGTATTAGAAGCAGGCCGTAGTGACTATCCCTGGGATTTATTTATACAAATGCCAGCAGCATTAATGTTTCCTTCAGGTAATCCATTCTATGATTGGAGATATCAAACAGAAGAAGAACCACATATGGGACGTAAAGTAGACCATGCGCGTGGTAAAGTCTTAGGCGGCTCAAGCTCTATCAATGGAATGATTTATCAACGAGGCAATCCATTAGATTACGAAGGTTGGGCAGAACCTGAAGGTATGGAATCTTGGGATTTTGCGCACTGTTTACCTTATTTTAAAAAATTAGAAAAAACCTTTGGAGCAGCACCACATGATCAATTTAGAGGACATCAAGGACCAATAAAATTAAAGCGAGGACCAGCAACAAATCCTCTTTTCAAATCATTTTTTAACGCAGGTGTTGAAGCGGGTTATCACAAGACAGAGGACGTCAATGGTTTTAGACAAGAAGGATTCGGTCCATTCGATAGTCAAGTCCATCATGGTCGACGTATGTCTGCATCAAGAGCATACTTAAGACCAGCAATGAAGCGTAAGAATTTAACGGTTAAGACACGTGCTTTCGTCACTGAATTACACTTTGAAGGTAATAAAGCTACCGGTGTAACGTTCAAACGTAATGGAAAAAATCATACTGTAAATGCAGGAGAAGTGATTTTATCAGGTGGTGCTTTTAACACACCACAGTTATTACAATTATCTGGTATAGGAGATGCGGACTTCTTAAAATCAAAAGGCATTGAGCCACGCATGCATTTACCGGGTGTTGGAGAAAACTTTGAAGACCATTTAGAAGTTTATATTCAACATGAATGTAAAGAACAAGTCTCTTTACAACCTAGTTTAGATGTTAAACGCATGCCATGGATTGGTTTGCAATGGATTTTTGCACGAAAAGGTGCAGCAGCTTCCAATCACTTTGAGGGTGGTGCCTTTGTTAGATCAAATGATCAAGTTGCCTATCCTAACTTAATGTTCCATTTCTTACCAATTGCTGTAAGATATGACGGACAAAAAGCACCAGTTGCTCATGGTTATCAAGTACATGTAGGACCAATGTATTCAAACTCACGTGGCAGCTTAAAGATTAAATCTAAAGATCCATTTGAAAAGCCAAGTATCGTGTTTAACTATCTTTCAACAAAAGAAGATGAACAAGAATGGGTAGAAGCGATTCGTGTAGCGCGTAATATTTTATCCCAAAAAGCGATGGATTCATTTAATGGTGGTGAAATTTCTCCGGGACCATCTGTACAAACAGATGAAGAAATATTGGACTGGGTGCGTAAAGATGGTGAAACAGCATTACACCCATCATGCAGTGCAAAAATGGGGCCGGCAACAGATCCAATGGCAGTTGTAGATCCACTAACAATGAAAGTCCATGGCATGGAGAATTTGCGCGTCGTGGATGCTTCAGCAATGCCAAGAACTACAAATGGAAACATTCACGCACCGGTACTTATGCTTGCCGAAAAAGCAGCAGATATCATTCGCGGCAAAAAACCATTAGAACCACAATACGTAGATTATTACATCCATGGCAAACACGACCCCAACGATGGTGCAATGGAACACAATCCATACTACCCATACTAATGAGGCCAGCAGAGAGAATTTCGACAAGAAATTTGACAAGTAGAGCAAATTGGGGTGGCCCCCAGCATAGAGAGATGCTACAAGCATTTCCACAAGCAAAGCAGATGATGCAGGATAATGAAATCTTTAAAATTAGATTTCAGTCCTGCTTTTTTTATACTTATAAAATTACTTGAGTGTGTGTCACAACAAATCTTATTGTGAAAGATTTATAATGGACTTATAAATAATAAAAGGAGTGGTGAATATGGGGGGAACATTAGTTGAACGTTTAAAAGCAAAAGAGCAACGTATGATTGATATACGTCGATATTTACATGAACATCCAGAATTATCATTCCATGAAACAGAAACGCCTAAGTATATTGCTGAATTCTATAAGGACAAAGCGTGTGATGTCCAAACGAATGTTGGTCCTAATGGTGTAAAAGTGACCATTGATAGTGGCAAACCAGGTAAAACGATTGCCATTCGTGCGGACTTCGATGCGTTACCAATTCAAGAAGATACTGGATTATCATATGCTTCCCAAAATGAAGGAGTCATGCATGCTTGTGGTCATGATGCGCATACGGCATATATGCTTGTTCTAGCGGAAACATTAATTGAAATGAAAGATCAATTTAGTGGTAAAGTCGTTGTCATTCATCAGCCAGCAGAAGAAATGCCACCAGGTGGTGCGAAAGGTATGATTGAGGACGGTGTTTTAGAAGGTGTTGATCACGTTTTAGGCATTCATGTTATGACGAATATGACATCAGGTAAAATTTATTACCATGAAGGTAATACGCAAACAGGACGCGCTTATTTTAAATTAACTATACACGGAGAAGGTGGACATGGCTCATCACCTCATACTGCTAAGGATGCGATTGTCGCTGGTGCTAACTTCGTCACTACAGCGCAAAATGTAGTTTCAAGACGATTGAGTCCTTTTGAAACAGGCGTTGTGACGATAGGATCCTTTGATGGTAAAGGTCAGTTTAATGTAATAAAAGATACCGTTGAAATCGAAGGAGATGTTCGTGCTTTAACAGATGCCACACGGGACACGATTAAATATGAACTTGAACGTATTGTTCAAGGTATAGCTACATCATTTGATGTTCAATATGACTTTGAATTTCAACCAGATTATCCCGCGTTATACAATGATCCTCAGTTTACATCTTATATTGTTGAAACATTAAGACAAGCGCAATTACCAGATGTAATAGGCGTAGAAGAATGTGAACCACAACCACCATCAGAAGATTTCGCATATTATGCTCAAGCGTTACCAAGTACGTTTTTATATTCAGGAGCTGCACCACAGGAAGGACATGCATATCCGCATCATCATCCGAAATTTAATATCGACGAATCTTCCATGTTAGTTGCTGCAGAAGCTGTAGGTACAATTGTTTTAGATTATTTACAAGGATAGATATCTTAATTTAAATTAACTATTTGTTAAATTAAATTTAAAAATTTATAACTTTTTATTGGAAATAGTTAAATATATGATGTTTTATTATTGTTTACGTGTTAGTATGGGGATACATACTAATGAAGAGGTGAAAGTGTGACTTTTTATGATTACATGCAGAACTTTGTCGGAGACCAGACGCCTCTAGGAGAATTAGCTCATTATTTAAACAAGGATTGTCAGTTTCCTAAACATGAGAAGACAACTGATAATATATTGAGCTATTTTATCGATGAGATTGAGTTAGATGATGAACATTTAGAAACAGTAAAGCGTTCATTATCTTTATATGAACAGCAAACAGTGCACTTTAGTTTAGTAGATCACATAAAGACAGAACCAAAGGAAAATGTTAATGAAGATTAATGAAAAAGCACCGTATTATGCTTTAGAAGCCACTTCGCCGCAAACAATGCGCATTTATAAAAATCATCAGCACTTTGATTATATGATTTTAGAGTCTATAAATGAATTAATCGATAATGGCTATTGTATGTTAAATCATTTATATGTGAATAAAGGACAAGAAGGAGCATTTGAGCAAAAATTTTTACAGCGTCAACAACATTTAGCATCTGTACCTGGTTTTAGAGCGCTACGCTTTTTACGCCCAAATGAACAAGGTCAGCATTATGTCATCATTACGCAATGGTTGAACCATCAATCGTTTAAAAATTGGCAACAATCTTCGGCCTATTCACAGACACATCAAAAACGTGGCACGTCACAAGGTGCGGACGTACGGTTAGTCAATCGCAAATTGTCTTATCATATTGGGATTATATGTGAACGATATACTTCATAAAAGTGTCACCAGACTTGAATAGGTGGGACATCAATCACTGTAAGTCGAAAAATGGCAATTTCTATTAAAATAAAGTAGAAATTGTCATTTTTGTTGTTTAGAATATTAAATTTCTTTTAAAAAGTGTAATTAAAGTTATGAGCTACTGCATTAGATAATCTCTTATATCAATATCTAAGTAGTAAAACAATACGAGTTGATAAGTTTGAGAAGTTAGCATGATTCATAATCTTTCTTAATTAATTTTCATATACACGGAGTCTGGGACATCATTATGTTTTAAGCTATGAACTCTATATTGGCGGTAGTTGACTGAATTGAAAATGGGATGGTACCAAGCTGTTTTCAATCCTTATCAACTTTGCAGGGGCGGGACTACGAATTTGTAATAAATGTTGTCTCGCTCTCAAATTTCAAAAGGGAAGAGCTAATTATTTTATGAATTGAAAATAGAAGTCTGAACAATTTTTAACTATTCATTGTTATAAAGAAATCGATCATCACAGAATTTTTATAATTAATTTTAACAACTTTATACTTTTTTATAATGAAACCACTTTCATAAGTGTTTACTTTTTCAATGCATTATAGGGTTTGATAAGATAATATCATTGGAAGGCGAAAGGAAGTTACGATATGAAACAATCAAGTTTATTAGCGCCAGAAACATATAATATTGTCAGTGAAATTGAAAAACATGTTTCTGACCAAGATAAAAATGCAATTATTTATGAAAATGGACATAATGACCCAATCGCGGTAACTTATGCAGACTTAATGAAACAAGCTAATCAAGTCGGGCATGTGCTGTTAAATCATGGTCTCAAAAAGGGAGATAAAATTTTAATCATGATGCCGCGGTCAATCTCTACATATAGAATTTATATCGCTGCATTAAAGCTCGGTATTGCAATTATTCCAAGTTCTGAAATGCTGCGTACTAAAGATTTGCAATATCGTATTTCGCACGGAGAAATAGATGCGGTTATTACTATGCCGGAATTTATTAAAGAGTTTTTGAATATAGAGGAGTATACATCATTAACTAAATTTGTTGTCGCAGGACACCATGAAGCATGGATTTCTATTGATGACGAGCGCTTGAATCAAAGTGAAGAATTAGATATGGCACCAACCAGTCGAGATGATATTGCGATACTATCTTATACGTCCGGTACAACAGGGAATCCAAAAGCAGTTACACATACACATGGTTGGGGTTTTGCTCATATGAAAATGGCACCTAAGCATTGGTTAAGTATTAAAGAAGATGATTTGGTGTGGGCAACCGCTGCACCAGGTTGGCAAAAATGGGTATGGACACCTTTCCTTTCTATTATGGGGTCAGGAGCTACAGCATTTGTTTACAATGGCAAGTTTAATCCTACTCGGTACTTAGAGCTATTACAAAATTTTAAGATTAATGTCTTATGCTGTACGCCAACAGAGTATCGAATGATGGCTAAATTATCCAATTTAGATAAGTATGATATTCATCATTTACATAGTGCAGTATCAGCTGGTGAGCCTTTAAATAAAGAGGTTGTTAATCAGTTTGAAGCGCACTTTGGGCTTACTGTTCGTGATGGCTATGGTCAAACAGAGAGCACATTATTGATTGGATTTTTAAAAGATACAAAACCACGCCCAGGTTCTATGGGTAAAGCAATTCCAGGTAGTGACACAACAGTAGTTGATGATGAAGGACGCCAAGTTGCTCTCGGTGTGAAAGGAAATATTGCTGTACCACTAGATTTACCAGCATTATTTAAAGGTTATTATAAAGATGAAGCGCGAACTAAAGCCGCACATGCTGGGAAGTATTATATCACTGGTGATTTAGCACATATTGATGAAGATGGTTATTTCTGGTTTGAAGGACGCAGTGATGATATCATCATCAGTTCTGGTTACACGATTGGACCTTTTGAAGTAGAAGATGCATTAACTCATCATCCAGCCGTAAAAGAATGTGCAGTGGTAGCCAGTCCCCATGAAATACGTGGAAATATAGTCAAAGCATTTGTTATTTTAAATGAGGGTTATAAAGCAAGTGATGACTTAGTTAAAACATTGCAAGACTTTACTAAAAAGACCGTTGCACCATATAAATATCCTAGAGCGATTGAATTTGTAGAAGATTTACCAAAGACCAATTCCGGAAAAATTCGTCGTGTAGAATTGCGTGATGCAGAACGTCAAAAGTACAACCAACAATTTAAACAATAAACTGTTATATTAACTTAACCGTAAAGGATGTTGAAGCATGCTTTACGGTTTTTTTATATTATAAAAAGAAAACCATACGCTATGCGTATG
>NZ_KV840205.1:0-213 GCF_001839145.1 Staphylococcus sp. HMSC62D11
TTATGCGGGAGTAGTTCAACTTTTAGAACACATTCCTTCCCGGAATGAGGTATAGGTGTAAATCCTATCTTCCGCTCCAATTTAAAACCTTATATGCGGGAGTAGTTCAACTCTTAGAATACATTTCTTCCTGAAATGAGATATAGGTGCAAATCCTATCTTCCGCTCCATTTTTAAACTTATGCGGGAGTAGTTCAACTTTTAGAACACATT
>NZ_KV840205.1:313-33009 GCF_001839145.1 Staphylococcus sp. HMSC62D11
TTCGGGTTCGGCAGTTCGAATCTGCCCCCCTCCATATTTTTAAATAGGGGCATAGTTCAACGGTAGAATAGAGGTCTCCAAAACCTTTGATGTGGGTTCGATTCCTACTGCCCCTGCCATGGCGGTTGTGGCGAAGTGGTTAACGCATCGGATTGTGGTTCCGACACTCGAGGGTTCGATTCCCTTCAACCGCCCTTATTATTAATGGGCTATAGCCAAGCGGTAAGGCAACGGACTTTGACTCCGTCACGCGCTGGTTCGAATCCAGCTAGCCCAGTTATTGGCGGCATAGCCAAGTGGTAAGGCAGAGGTCTGCAAAACCTTTATCACCGGTTCAAATCCGGTTGCCGCCTCCAGGTTATGCGGGAGTAGTTCAACTTTTAGAACACATTCCTTCCCGGAATGAGATATAGGTGTAAATCCTATCTTCCGCTCCAATATTGCTTCCAACAGGAAGTTTTTTATTTATAACTGTGCCGGCGTGGCGGAATTGGCAGACGCGCGGGACTCAAAATCCCGTTCCTTTATTGGAGTGTCGGTTCGACCCCGACCGCCGGTATATTGACCTCTAAACATTGTAGTGTTTAGAGGTTTTTTATTATGTGAAAAATTCAAATGAAATCCTAATAAGTCATAAAGCTATTTTGCGACGATAGTTCATAGACCATATATTGAAATAGAGCCAACTGTTGAGCATATTTCTGTAG
The DNA here is from genome assembly GCF_001839145.1 of Staphylococcus sp. HMSC62D11. Classification (NCBI taxonomy): domain Bacteria; kingdom Bacillati; phylum Bacillota; class Bacilli; order Caryophanales; family Staphylococcaceae; genus Staphylococcus; species Staphylococcus sp. HMSC62D11. The sequence goes on from NZ_KV840205.1 coordinate 1,021, forward strand.
TAATGATTCTTTGCCAAAACTTGTAGTAACAAAATTTTTTACATATTTTTAAGAGGGATTGTAACTAGTAGCTTTCCCTCGACTTGTGCAATTATATTATCATTGGAAACCTAAAACTTTTGATTAATTTTTACTTAGATATGATAGAAAGATATTATAAAAAGTTTGAGAAATCATTATAAATTGATACTTACATGTAATTAAACCTTAGTACAAGATATACAATTTTATAAAGGTAATACTAAATTGGAATAAGATATTGTAATTTTTAAGAGTTGCTAGTGAAATGGAATATTTGGTTAATCAGTCATTATCTTTGTTGAATTAGCTAATAAAGACGTTATAGTCTTAGAATTGAGGTCCTGTTTATATCACTATATTTGATTTTTTACGATTAATGAAAATTTTGGTTGTTTAATGCCGATGAGTATAATATTATTAATCTAATGTAATTATTGGAGGTTTGAAATGACTAAACAACATGTTAATGTAAAAGGTTTCTTTAGTAATATATTGAATGCTGTAGGGGCCGGAGTAGTTATTGCGCTGTTGCCTAATGCCTTATTGGGGGAGTTATTAAAGCTATTTAAGGATGATTACCAATTTTTGGGTATGATTTTTCAATTGGTTACTGTTATACAATCATTTATGGCATTTATAATAGGTGTTTTAGCAGCACATCAATTTAAATTTAATGGTGCTGGTGCTACGCTGATTGGAACTTCTGCAATGTTAGGTTCTGGTGCGATACATATTACAACTAGTGGGGTTACCTTAAAAGGTATCGGCGATATAATTAATGTTATTTTAGTAGTAATTGTTGCTTGTTTTTTATATTTAATTTTTCAGAATAAATTTGGATCTTTAGAGATGATTATTTTACCTGTTGCCATACCTGTTTTAAGCGGTATATTTGGCTTGTATACTTTACCGTATGTTCAAACTATAACTAAGGCATTAGGTCATATGATTAATTCATTTACTGAACTTAATCCATTGCTGATGTCTATTCTGATTTGTGTCACTTATTCATTATTAATGGTTACACCGATTTCTTTAGTAGCTATTGCAACGGCTATTAGTTTAGATGGTTTGGGAAGTGGTGCGGCTAATATGGGTATAGTAGCAGCTTGCGTAACTTTCATATTTGGCTCATTAAGGGTAAATTCAGCGGGTGTCAATATTGTATTGTTAATCGGTGCAGCAAAAATGATGATACCAGTTTATTTAAAACATCTTATCATTATGATTCCTTTGGCTATTAATGGCGTAATTGGTGGAGTAATTGCTTATTCGATTGGTATAAAAGGGACACCACTTTCTGCAGGATTTGGTTATACAGGATTAGTAGGGCCAATAAATGCATTAAATCGTATGACTGGCGATGTAACTATGAATATAATCTTATTAGCGTTTGGTTATTTTATCATACCATTTGCTAGCGCATTTATTATACATGAATTATGCAAAAAAATCATTCCTGGTTATACTAACGATATTTATAGATTTGAAATTCCAAAGCAGTAATATTTGCTTATAAAGAGCATATATACAGTGATATAAAAGAGTGCACAAGATGATTTATTTCATTTTGTGTACTCTTTTTTTAAAAAAGCTATTGCATATATATTTATTTAAATGTATAATAATGAACATCGAAAAGGAGGGGCAATCATGAAAAAGTTAATACAGTTGTTAATGGTTGTTGCCATAGTATGTGGTTTAATGATAGCCAACATAACACCGATTGCACATGCAGAACAGGATAAAAATTGGGAGAAAATTAAAGAAAGTGGAGAACTAAAGGTTGGTTTATCAGCAGATTATGCACCTATGGAATTTGAGCATAATGTTAATGGAAAAAATGAATATGCTGGTGTAGATATTGAACTTGCAAAAAAGATTGCTAAAGATAACCATCTTAAACTAAAAATTATAAATATGCAGTTTGATAGTTTATTGGGAGCATTAAAAACAGGAAAAATTGATATCATCATTTCAGGAATGACTTCAACACCTGAACGTAAAAAAGAAGTCGATTTTAGTGATCCATATATGTATTCTAATAATACGGTTTTAGTCAAGAAAAGTGATGCTAAAAAGTATCATTCATTAAAAGATTTAGCTAATAAAAAAATAGCTGTTCAAAAATCTACTGAGCAAGAAAAAATTGCACAGACTGAAATAGAAAACGCAAGTATCACTTCTTTGACGCGTTTACCAGATGCTATTCTTTCTTTAAAAAGTCATAAAGTAGATGCGGTAGTAATTGAGAAACCAGTAGCAGAAGCATATTTAAAGCAAAATAAAGAATTAACTTTAGCATCTGTGAAATTTAATGAGGATAAAAAGTCAACAGTTATAGCTATACCTAAAGATTCTCCAGAAGTAATGGCACATATCAATAAATCGATTAAAGATGTCAAAGATCATAATTTAATTGATAAATATATGGACAAAGCTTCTAAAGAAATGTCAGATGATGGTAACTTTTTTACTAAATATGGCAGTTTCTTCGTTAAAGGTATAGTCAATACAATTATATTATCAGCTATTGGCGTTATTATTGGTGCAGTTTTGGGAACGCTAATTGCATTAGCAAAATTGAGTAAAATTAAAATCATTTCGTGGATAGCTGCTGCTTATATTGAAATAATTAGAGGAACACCATTACTTGTGCAAGTATTCATTGTGTTCTTTGGTACTACTGCTGCATTAGGATTAGATATTTCAGCATTTATTTGCGGGATAATCGCTTTAATTATTAACTCATCAGCATATATTGCTGAAATTATTAGAGCTGGTATCAATGCAGTAGATAAAGGACAAACGGAGGCAGCTCAGTGTTTAGGTTTGAATTACAATCAAACAATGAAAAATGTCATTATGCCACAAGCGATTAAAAACATTTTACCTGCTTTAGGAAATGAATTTGTGACATTGATTAAAGAGTCATCAATCGTATCAACAATTGGTGTGAGTGAGGTTATGTTTAATTCTCAAGTTGTTCAAGGCATATCATTTGATCCGTTTACACCATTACTACTAGCTGCGGGATTATATTTTGTTTTAACATTCTCATTATCTAGAATTATGACTTTAATTGAAGGGAGAATGAAGGCCAGTGATTAAAATTAAAAATTTAATTAAGTCGTTTGATAAAAATGAAGTACTCAAAGATATAAATTTAGAGGTTCATAAAGGTGAAGTTGTATCCATTATTGGGCCATCAGGGAGCGGTAAAAGTACATTATTAAGATGTATGAATTTACTTGAACAACCAACAGATGGACATGTAATTTTTGAAGGAAAAGAATTAACAAGTAAAGACGTTAATTTAAATGAATTACGCCAAAATATGGGAATGGTTTTTCAAAGTTTTAACTTATTTCCACACAAAACAGTACTTGAAAATATATACATGGCACCGAAATTATTAAAAAAAGGTGATTTAGACACGTTAAAAAAAGAAGCACATAATTTATTAGAAAAAGTTGGTTTGGCGGAAAAAGCTGAAAATTATCCGAATCAACTTTCTGGAGGTCAAAAACAAAGAGTCGCAATTGCTAGAGCTTTGGCAATGCATCCAGACGTCATATTATTTGATGAACCAACATCTGCATTAGATCCAGAAGTTGTTAATGATGTGTTAAAAGTCATAAAATCTTTAGCTAAAGAAGGTATGACAATGGTTATAGTAACGCATGAAATGAGTTTTGCGAAAGATGTTAGTGATAAAGTTATCTTCATGGCTGATGGCTATGTTGTTGAAACAGGCAAGCCTGAAGATATATTTGAACATCCAAAAGAACAAAGAACTCAAAATTTCTTATCACGTGTATTATCATAGTCTAGTGATATTGTGACATAGATGTCTCTGACAAGTTGAAGGGAGCAGGATAGAATTCATTATGAAATTCTATCCTGCCTCTTGGTAAGGTTGACAAGGATTGAAAAATGCTTGGTATAAGCGCATTTTCTATCCATTCAACTACTGCCAATATTTAGTCATAGGTTAAAAACATAATTATGTTCCAGATTCTTCATTATTATATTAAGTGGATTAAGATAAAGCATAGTTTTTTCAAGTACAAATTATTGAAGATAAAAGAAGCACAAAGTTGATTTATTTAAAACCATCTTTGTGCTGTTTTTTTGATTTTACGTCCCATCTTGTATTTTAATTTAAAGATTAACATGTTTTGATTAATGAAAAATTTATAGTTCTATCAATTTCAATTTCATTTGTGAATTTTTATCCAAGTGTTAGTGTGAAATTGTGGTAAAATGACTTATGTAAATTTTCAATGGGAGGCTTAGAGTTGAATACAGCTCATTTAAAAACAGAAATTATTCAATTTGCGCACAGCATTGGAATTGATCAAATAGGTTTTACTACAGCTGATCCATTTGATGAATTGAAGCAAAAATTAGAAGATTATCATGCAAAAGGTTACGCATCTGGATTTGAAGAATCTGATATAGCATTAAGAACAGAACCAAAGCTTAGCTTGCCTACTGCGCGCTCTATCATCGCAATTGCTGTCGGATATCCTAATAAATTAAAAGGTGCGCCTAAAAGTGTACGTGGTGATCGCAGAGGTATGTTTGCACGTGCTTCATGGGGACAAGATTATCATACAATTATGCGGAATAGACTAAATAAATTAGCTGAATTTATTCAAAGTAAAGTACCTGATGTTGAAATCCAAAGTATGGTTGATACAGGTGTTTTATCGGATAGAGCTGTAGCTGAGCGTGCAGGTCTAGGTTTTGTTGGAAAAAATGGCTTTATTATTAATGCAGAATTGGGAACTTGGTCATATTTAGGAGAAATGTTAGTTAGTATTCCTTTTGAACCAGATGATCCCATTTTAGATAGTTGTGGTGATTGTACAATTTGTGTTGATCGTTGCCCAACAGGTGCTCTAGTTGGTAACGGACAACTAAATAGTCAAAAGTGTATTAGCTTTTTAACACAAACAAAAGGATATTTAGCTGATGAATATCGTTATAAAATAGGGAATCGTTTATATGGTTGTGACACGTGTCAACAAGTATGTCCTAAAAATAAAGGGATCAATACTGAACACGATGATATTATTCTAGAACCAGAAATTTTAAAACCAAGATTAATTCCATTATTACAAATGAGTAATAAAGAATTTAAAAATACTTATGGACATTTAGCTGGTGCGTGGCGAGGAAAGAAACCTATTCAAAGAAATGCAATTATTGCCTTAGCACATTTTAAAGCCGAAGAAGCACTACCCGAATTAAAAGAAGTTGCACTTAATGATAAAAGACCAATGATAAGAGCAACAGCTTACTGGGCAATAGGACAAATCGATGGTTATAATGCGCAATCATTTATCGATGCACATTTTGCTGAAGAAGTTGAAGAAGTACAACAAGAAATGATAAAAGGTTTAGAAATGAGGAGAAATTAAAATGACAAATCATATTGTTTTATATCAACCAGAAATACCTGCTAATACAGGTAATATAGCTCGTACATGTGCTGGCACTGACACACATTTACATTTAATAAAACCACTCGGATTTAGTACTGATGATAAAATGTTGAAACGTGCAGGTCTAGATTATTGGAAATTTGTAAATATTACTTATCATGAAAGTATTGAATCATTTTTTGAAACAACTTCAGGTAAATACTTTTTACTAACTAAATTTGGTAAAAAAACATATAGTGATTTTGATTTCTCTGATCGTGATGACGATTTGTATTTTATATTTGGTCGTGAAACTACAGGATTGCCACAATGGGTAAAAGAAAAATATGCTGACACTGCCTTACGAATTCCAATGAACAGTAATATACGGTCTTTAAATTTATCAAATACAGCTGCTTTGCTTATTTATGAAGCATTAAGACAACAAAAATTTTACGGTTTGTCATAAATAAGGGAAATAGTGACTTAATTTATTTCATTGTAATTTAATGATATATTTATATTGATATTAAAAAGCGATGATATATCATAGTTTTAATAGCCTTAGATAGGGTAATATACAATTAATATCATTAATTTTTATTAAAGTTATAATTGAGGAGTGTAATAAAAAATGGCAATGAACTTTAAAGTATTTGAAAATAAAGATCAAGTTGCAGAGTATTCAGCAGATATCATTAGAAAACAATTTAACAATAATCCTACTACAATTGCTGGATTTCATTTAAACAAAGAGGCATCACCAGTACTTGATATGCTTAAAAAGAATGTTGACCAACATGCGGTTGACTTCAGCCAAATTAACATTCTTGACTATGATCAAAATCAAGAATATTTCAAAGCGCTGGGGGTTCCTGAGAGTCAAATTTATCCTATCTCATACGATCAAGATGCTGAAGCGTTTATCTCTGATAAAATCAAAACAAAAGATAATAAAGGGAAACTAATATTACAAGTAGCTTCAATTGATGATCAAGGAAACCTTAATATCAGTCTACGTCAAGGATTGTTAAATGCTAGAGAAATTATCTTAGTCATTACAGGACATAATAAAAAAGAAGTAGTAGAAAAACTGTATAATGAAAATGGAAAATCTAATTTTGAACCTGCTGATTTAAAAGCACATCGTATGGTAACGGTTATTTTAGACGAAGCGGCAGCTGAAGGTTTGCCAGAAGATGTACGTCATTACTTTACTGATCGGTTTGCTTAAAGTAAAAGCGATTATGAATAATATAGTGAGGTCATTTTAATGTCAAAAGAAAAAAAGAGTCGTTTAAATTATCATGAGGAAGAGAATGCGATGGTTGAAAATTTAGAAGACTTAAAAGAGCTGGGCAAAGAAATGGAACACATCTCAGAGAAAAATGACGAAGAAAAAGTTAATCAATCGCATGATACATCAAAGTCTTCAAATTCATAAAGACTAACAAAATGATTTGTAATGAATGCTTATGATGTAAATACTATATAATATAATTAAAAAGGGACGAGATTATAAAGTCAAAATGACTTATCTCGTTCCTTTTTAATTTAATCTGAAGCACGTCAGATTTTATGCTAAAATTAGAAGAAAACATTTAGAGGAGAAAGCGAATGTTCAGCAAATATTGGTTACATATCATCATATTAACGATAATTATTAGTTTGATTTCAATTAAAGGTTTCCCGATTGCTTTGGGAGCTTTATATTTACCTATATTATTTAAAGTTGTGAAGTTACAGCTTAATTTATCTAAAGGACTTGTAGATGATGTTAATGCAATTGCTTTTTTAAAGAGTAATCGCATTGGCATAGTGATTAGTGTTGTGTGCATTTTATTAGTTACGGGGATACTATGTTACACACTTGATCATTTATATAGCAATTTCAATGGAATATTAGGCTTGTTAATCTCATTCAGTCCAATTACCTTAACTTTAAGTGTCATTTTATATATCATGTCAGCTTTTGCAACAGTGCAAGCCGTCAAAAATAAATACACTGAGTAAAGGAATAATATCGATTAACTATACTTAATTGGATTTTAGTGAAAACGTTTTATTTGCGCGTTGCCCTTTGATTTTAAATAGTGCTATACTACTGTTAAACAATCAATTGATAAGGGGAGATACACGTATGTCAGTACGAATTGAACATGATACATTTGGAGAAATAGAAGTGCCTGCTGATAAGTATTGGGGGGCACAAACGGAACGTAGTAAACGTAACTTTCCAGTTGGCAAAGAACAAATGCCTATTGAAGTGATTTACGGCTTTGCGCAATTGAAACGTGCTGCTGCATTAGCTAATCACGAATTAGGAAAGTTAAGTGATGCTAAAGCAAATGCCATTGTGTATGCGTGTGATCAGATTTTGAATGGTAATTTAGACAATCATTTTCCATTGGTAGTGTGGCAAACAGGCAGTGGTACACAAAGTAATATGAACGTGAATGAAGTAGTAAGTTACGTGGCTAATCAATATTTACAAGAACAACAAAGCGATGAGCAGATCCATCCCAATGATGATGTCAATAAATCACAAAGTTCTAATGACACATTTCCAACTGCGATGCATGTAGCACTTTATCATGAAATTGAAACCAAACTTGTTCCCGCTTTACAGCAATTACGTACCACTTTTGAAGAAAAGGAACATTCATTTAATCATATTATTAAAATTGGACGGACACATCTACAAGATGCAACACCTATTCGTTTAGGACAAGAAATAAGTGGTTGGCGTTATATGCTAGAAAAGTGTGAGACATTATTAGCAGAGTCAAAATGTCACATATTAAATTTAGCGATTGGTGGAACTGCAGTAGGTACTGGTATTAATGCTCACCCACAATTTGGAGATAAAGTGGCGACATATATTGCGACAAACACAGGATATCCATTTGTATCATCTGAAAATAAATTTCATGCATTAACATCACATGATGAAGTTGTGCAATTGCACGGTTCATTAAAGGCACTTGCTGCAGATTTGATGAAAATAGCTAATGATATTCGATGGTTAGCCTCTGGTCCTAGAGCTGGTTTGGCAGAAATTGCTATCCCTGAAAATGAACCAGGTTCATCTATCATGCCAGGTAAAGTGAATCCAACACAATGTGAAATGTTAACTATGGTGGCAGTTCAAGTCATGGGCAATGATACGACTGTAGGTATTGCTAGCTCACAAGGTAATTTTGAATTGAATGTCTTTAAACCGGTCATTTTACACAACATACTACAATCCATTTATTTATTAGCTGATGGTATGCAAACCTTTAACGATAACTGTGCGAAAGGTATCGAACCAATCGAAGAAAATATTAATAATTATTTAAATCAATCATTAATGCTAGTAACTGCTTTAAATCCACATATTGGTTATGAAAAAGCAGCACAAATTGCCAAAAAAGCGCATAAAGAAGGATTAACCTTAAAAGAATCTGCAATTGCTTCCGGTTATGTTACAGAAGCTCAATTTGAAACATGGATAAAACCTGAAAGCATGGTTGATCCTCATTAACAGGCAATAATAAATTGCTGAGCCTCAGTAATAACTCATAGTATCGTTACTGAGGCCGCAATGTTTATTTGGTAATAGGATTGTCATCTAAGTTAACTGATATAAACTGTTGAGTTAAAGGATGGACAAAATCAATTTGATAACTTTTTAATTCTAATTTTCGTAGTTTTGAATCACCATATAAAGGGTCACCAATAACAGGGTGTCCTATTTCAGCTAAATGTACTCTAATTTGATGTGTGCGTCCTGTATCTAGCTTAATATCTAACTGGCATACACCTTCTTTTAACATTGTGGAAGCAAGTATATGTGTAATGGCACGTTGTCCAGTATTAGATATGCGACGCTTATTGGGATGGAATTTATCTTTACCTATTGGCATATCTATAGTTTGAGGTTTTATGGGCAATAGTGCATTAACGTTTGCTTTGTAGATTCGAGTAATTTTATTGTCCTCTAGCATTCGGTCAAGAATTTTTTTCATAAGTGGATTTTTAGCAATGATGAGTAACCCAACTGTTTCTTGATCTAAACGATGTATGGGTTCAGCATACTCACTATCTAATGTATAAATGATGTGGTTCATTAATGTGTTGCTTTCTTTTAGATCATTAGGATGCGTTTTGACGCCTTTTGGTTTCATTACGATAGCTAAATCATCATCTTCATAATAAATTTGAGCGTAACGATAACTTGGTAAATAATTACTTTTTTCTTCATCAGTAGGAATTTCAACACAATCCATGGTATGGACTTGATTACTTAATCTAGCAGGTGCGTTGTTAATCGTAATTTCTTTTGACATATTCAGCTGATGTAAATCTTTTTTAGGAACTTTTAAAGTTTGAAAAATTTCTCTTAATGTTAGGTTGTTATAATCTTCAGATATTTTAAATTTCATAGAATCCTCCTACGCATTCTCTATCATCTTATCATAATTTTTGAATAACATAACGTGTAACTGTTTTATTTTCATCATTTTACAAGAATGATCAATAAAATTTATTTTTAAAATTAAAACCACACATGTATAATATAAATAATATGGCTGGTAATTGGAGAGATTTTATGTCACAACCTTCTCGTTTGGCATTGCTAAAAGAAATAGCGGAATTTTTAAATGAAGAAACAGAAATGTATAGTATGATGAATGGTGCTTTGCATTATTTATTGCAGGGCAGCCAGTTTACTACTGGTTGGATTTTCTTTATTGATGACAGTGGACATCATGAATTGGTTGCTGATTCGGATTTACCTGGTGCTTTACAGCGTGAGCAGTGTCAATTTATGCATGAAGGTTCATGTTGGTGTGTACGTGCATATCATAACCATAAACTGACAAAGGCATCTAATATTATCAATTGTTCGCGTATAAATTTGGCCGCCCAAGCCTATAGCGATGAAACAGAAGACATCACACATCATGCAACGGTGCCACTCAAATCAGGAGATGAACAGTTTGGGCTGCTTAATGTTGCAGCTCCTCATAAACATACATATAGTGATGATGATTTAGAACTTTTAGAATCTGTCGCTTTTCAAATTGGCTCTGCAATTAAACGTATCTTACTTACCAACAAAGAAAAAGAACGTGCGCGTGTCAATGAGCGTAACCGACTAGCTAGAGATTTACATGATTCAGTTAATCAGATGCTATTTTCTCTAAAGATTACCGCTCATGCTGCCCAAGGCATGACAACGGATCAATCTGCCCAAAAAGCATTTCAAACCATTGAAGATATCAGCCAATCAGCAGTAAATGAAATGCGTTCATTAATATGGCAATTGAAACCAGTTGGGTTAGAGCAAGGACTAGTTCATGCATTATATCACTATAGTGAACTACTACAAATAAACTTAAATGTCTCTGTAGATGGTTTGATTAAATTACCTAATACCATTGAGGAAAATATATATCGTATTGCTCAAGAAGCGATGAATAATGTCAAGAAACATGCAAATACAGAAGATGTTGATGTAACTATTAAACAGCACAATGACATGCTCTATATGTCTATTGTGGATCAAGGAAAAGGATTTGATATTACTCAGGTAACTGATAATCAATCATTAGGGTTGAAAAATTTAAAACAGCGGGTCGGTTCAATGAAAGGCAAGATTGAAATACACGCAGAAGTAGGACAAGGAACCGCAATTTATATTGAAATTCCATTAACATAATTACGCAAAGGAGTTGTCTCTGTGGCGGATATCATACTCGTAGATGATCATCATATTGTCCGACAAGGATTAGAATTTTTGTTATCAACAGTTGAAGAGTTCAATGTCATTGAAAGCTTTGCGAATGGTGCATCATTTATAAGTTATTTAAGTGAGAACCAGCCACCTGATATTGTTTTATTAGATTTGGTAATGCCTGAGATGAATGGTATTGAGGTGACTGAATTTTTAAAAAAGAACTATTCTGACATCAAAGTGCTGGTATTAACAAGTTATGTAGATGACGAACATGTCATTTCTGCGATAAATAAGGGTGCAGATGGCTATGAAATGAAAGATGTAGAACCAGCAAAGCTTATTGAAACAATACGACGTGTTTTAGCAGGTGAACGCATTATTCACCCAGAAGCCAAAACTGTAATGGAAGCTGTGGCTAAAAAACCGCATTATACCAATAAATTATCAAAACGAGAAATTGACGTTTTACGAGAAATGGTCAAAGGAAAAACAAACAGAGAGATTGCTGAAACATTATTTGTATCAGAAAAAACAATAAAAACGCATGTTAGTCACATTTTTAATAAGTTACAAGTCTCAGATCGTACTCAAGCTGCTATTTATGCTATGCAAAATAACTTGATTTGATACTGAAATCAAAGTGTTGGATTATTTAGATAATTTTGTCTTTATAAAAAAAGTCAGTAAAGTAAAATTCACTCTTTTAATTTTGCGAAAAATATATTAAGATGTAATTTGTGTTTCAAGAAATGTGTATTATTGCAATTTCTTGTGTCCGGAAAAAATTATAGAAGATTCCCTAACAGAAAGGTAGATAATATAATGGATAGACAGAGTTTTACAGATTTAATTCAAACAAAATTTAAAATGGTTAGAATAGAAGCCGGTTATACTCAAGATACAATGGCTCAAACCATTGGACTTTCAAAAAAGACATTAGTTCAAATTGAAAAAGAACGTGTTTTACCAAATTGGACGACTTGTGTATCAATTTGTGCACTATTTAGAAATTCAGATGTCTTAAATAGTACATTTGGTTGTGATCCTTTAGAAATTGTACAAACAATTTCACGTAATCATTGTGCATATCCTAACCACGAAACAACAAGTGATATCTACTGGAATACATTAGAATCACGCTATGGTTACATATTACAAGGCAATAAAGTTAGCGATATTTATCGCGTATTAAACCCAGATAAACAGCCTATTTTTGGGACTTCTAAGTTGAGAGAAGCAGAAACATATTTTACTCGTAATGCAAAAGACGAATTACTACATGTTTAATAACAACATTTGAGTGACAAGAGAATCGATAATGGATTAAGTCATTCAAACCATTAGATTAAAGCACTTAATTGGAATGGATATGTGAGGGTAAGACAAGTTATTCGAGTCTTATCCTCATTTTAATTTTTGTTATAGTGTCATCTCATAGCATTAGAATGCTAGTATGATATAATGCGGTACAAAATGATAAGACAATAGGAGTATATGTTTATGCATGCTTTTTTAATTATTTTATTTATGGTTGTCATTGGTGCGATTATTGGAGGTATAACCAATATAATTGCTATTCGAATGTTATTCCACCCTTATCGACCTCACTATTTCTTGAAAATTCGTATTCCATTTACACCCGGCTTAATTCCTAAAAGGCGCGGTGAAATTGCAACTAAAATAGGTCAAGTTATAGAAGAACACCTTTTAACCGAAAAACTTATCCGTCAAAAACTAATGCAACCTGAAACTAAACAATCCATTCAAGATATGATTCAACATCAGATTAGTCGATTACGCAAAGATCGAGTTACATTGCAACAGGTAGCTCAAAAATTAAACTTTGATATGGAACATTTTGTTATAAGTAAAATGCCTTCTGAAGTCGAGAAACTATTTATTCAGTTTTATAAGGACCACAAACATAAAACGATTGAAGATATACTGCCTAAGAGCATGATGGATTTAGCAGAAGATAAAATAGATACATTAGAAGCATTGCTGATTGATAGAGTGCATCGTTATTTAACATCGACACGCGGGAGACACGATATTGCAGACATGTTAGATACTTTCTTTTTAGAAAAAGGAAAAATTATTGGACTATTACAAATGTTTATGACAAAGGAAAGTATTGCCGAACGTATTCAGCATGAATTAATTCGCCTAACTCATCACCCTAAGGCAAATGCCATATTGAAGAATATTATCCGTAACGAATATACTACTTTTAAAGGGAAAAAGTTAAATGAAATCGTCTCAATGGAACAAGTAAGACAAATAGCTACATCGTGTGCAGAAATGGCTGCTGTTTCAAATAAAGTCAATATACCACTAAGTGATTTAGCACCTAAATTATTCAACTATCTAGAACAGCATATTGCTAAACAACTGACACAGGTCGCTATACAATTTCTATCTACTGAATTAGCTACTATTATGAAAAAGTTTAATTTAAGAGCAGTAATTGAAGAACAAATTAATACGTTTGATTTAGATTATATAGAACGTTTAATAATTGATATTGCTAAAAAAGAATTAAATTTAATAATGTCATTAGGCTTTTTATTAGGCGGCATTATAGGGCTACTACAAGGTATAGTCGCAATCTTTGTGTAAGCAATCAGTTTATGTTAAAGTATTAAAGAGTTGTTAATAAATTTTAGAAGGAGTGTCAATACAACATGGCAGTAAATTTATATGATTATGCAAACCAATTAGAACAAGCATTAAGAGATAGTGATGAATATAAAGCAATCAAAGATGCTTTTTCTAAAGTAAAAGCTAATGAAGATTCAAAAAAATTATTTGATGAATTCCGTGAAACACAAATGAGTTTCCAACAAAAACAAATGCAAGGTGAAGAAATTCCAGAAGAAGACTTGCAAAAAGCGCAAGAACAAGCTCAAGAAATTGAAAAAGATGAAAATATTTCTGAGTTAATGGCAGCAGAACAAAAAATGAGTCAAGTATTCCAAGAAATCAATCAAATTATTGTTAAACCATTAGATGAGATTTACGCTGACTAATTTAATGTTATAAAACATGTGATTTAAAACTTCTCGAAGATAATACAAACTTCGAGAAGTTTTTTTATAGATGATAAGGAAATTATTACTGTTAGCTTGTCTTGCAATCGACTGTCATGTTCAATTTATGATAAAATAAAGTAATACATAACTACCTTAATTAAGGAGATACATGCAAATGATAAAATTTATTCACTGTGCGGATTTGCATCTAGATAGCCCTTTTAAATCAAAGAGCCATTTAAGTTCAAAAATATTTGAGGATGTGCAAAAAAGTGCATATGAAAGTTTCAAAAAAATTGTCGATATTGCTTTAAAAGAAGAAGTTGATTTCGTTCTTATTGCAGGGGATTTGTTTGATAGTAATAATAGAACGTTAAAAGCTGAAGTATTTTTGAGAGAGCAATTTAAGCGTTTAGAACGTGAGCAAATATTTGTATATATTTGTCACGGCAACCATGATCCACTAAGTGCTAATATTACTTCAGAATGGCCAGACAATGTGTCTGTATTTTCTAATAAAGTTGAAACTTATCAAGCGATTACAAAAGATGGTGAAACGGTTTATTTACATGGATTCAGTTATCAAAATAATGAAAGTTATGAAAATAAAATCGATGATTATCCTTCAAGTCTAGGAAAGGATGGCATACACATTGGTATTTTACATGGGACTTACAGTAAAACAGCAACCAATGATCGATATACCGAATTTATTTTAGAGAATTTAAAAGAAAAACTCTATCATTATTGGGCACTAGGTCATATTCACGAAAGACAACAATTGAGTGACATGCCTCAAATTTACTATGCTGGTAACATACAAGGTCGACATTTTAATGAACAGGGACAAAAAGGATGTTTACTTGTAGAAGGTGATCATTTAAAACTGACAACACGCTTCATACCAACACAATTTATTCGTTTTGATGAAGCTACAATTACGACGAAACAATTTTCAAAACAAGGGATTTTTGATGTTATTCAAAAATTTAAAGAGGATGTTAGATCTGAAGGTAAAGCATTTTATCGTTTAACTGTAAACATAGATAGTGATATCACGTTATCATCCCAAGATATTGTACAAATTAAAGAAATGGTACAAGACTATGAGGAAAATGAAACAAACTTTGTTATGGTTGAAGATTTGAATTTTAATTATCTCCAAAATGATGACACCCCATTAATTAAAGAATTTTCTAGCGATTTATTAAAAGATAGTACAATTTATGAAGATGCAATGAGCGATTTATATTTGAATGCTAAAACATCTAAATATTTGGATGATTATACTGGATTTAATAAAGAAGATTTAGTAAATCGTGCTGAAGATATACTAAAAGCAGAGATGAGAGGTGACAATCTTGATAATTAAATCATTAGAAATATATGGATATGGACAATTTGTACACCGTAAGATTGAATTTAATCGAGCATTTACTGAAATATATGGTGAGAATGAAGCGGGTAAATCAACGATTCAAGCATTTATACATTCGATATTATTTGGTTTTCCTACTAAAAAAGAAAAGGAACCCCGTTTAGAGCCACGATTAGGCAATCAATATGGTGGTAAATTGGCATTAATTTTAGATGATAATTCTACAATTGAAGTTGAACGAGTTAAGGGACGCGCTCAGGGTGATGTGAAAGTATTTTTAGAAAATGGAACTATTAAAGATGAAGCGTGGCTCAATGCAAAGCTTAATCATATTAATAAAAAAACATACCAAGGTATTTTCTCATTTGACGTTTTAGGACTTCAAGATATTCATCGTAATTTAAATGAGACACAACTACAAAGTTATTTATTAGAAGCTGGTGCGCTCGGCTCGACAGAATTTGGTCATATGGGTGAGGTTATCAGTCAAAAGAAAGAAGAATTATATAAAAAATCGGGAAAAAATCCAATTTTAAATCAGCAATTGGCACAATTAAAAGGGTTGGAAGCTCAAATTCGAGATGAAGAAGCAAAACTTACTGATTACCATCGCTATGTTGATGATAAAGATAAGTCGTCACGTCATCTTGCACACTTAAAAGACAATTTAAGTCAGCTTTCTTCGATGCATGCTGCGAAACAAAAAGAAGTGGCTCTACATGAACAAACACAAGAATGGAAAGAGTTAGAAGGCAAATTAAATATCGAGCCGCTTACTTTCCCAGAACAAGGTATTGATAGATATGAAGCAGCTAAAGGATATAAGCAAACATTAGAACAAGAGATTGGCTTAAAGGAAGAAGCCCTAAAGCAACTTACTAAAGAGAATAAACAATTGTCAGTGCCGAATGACGATACAATAGAACAATTTAAGCAGATATATAGAGAAGAAAGCGATATTAAGCAAAGTGAAATTGAACTGAATGCACGTGCTAAAGAAATATCAGAAAAACAACATGCGCAGCAAGAACATAAGACAAGTGTTGGATGGCAAGAAATTCATCATGATACGGATACCTCTGAAGCGGCTAAGAGCTATGCTAGCTATTTAATCAAAGCACGTCAGGAAGAACAAATACAGCAACAACATTTAACGCGTCTAATAGATGAAAATACAATAGAGCAAACTGCATTAGTGAAAGAGATTGAGGCTTTAGAGCAAGATTTAATTTCTGAAGATGCACTTGCAAAGAAAAAACAATATAATCAACAAAAGTTAGAACTCAATGAAAAAGAAAATTTGTATCAAAAATTAAAGGATACTTTTGAAAATGAAAAAGCCAATAAAATCAAGCGTCAACAGTGGTTAAGATTTAGCTTTGTATTATTAGCAATTGTTGGTATAGCCTTAGCAGTATTTTCATTTATGACACAGAATATGATATTTACTGTAGTATTTGCAGTATTAACGCTTATTTTTATCGTGGGTATATTTTTAGCGAAGGCCAAAACGGTTGATTATAGTGAAACTATTGGTATTGAGATTCAAGATTTAGAGCAGCAATTAAACTATTTAGAAAATGATTACGATTTAGATTTCGATCTAGAAGAACAATATCAACTGCGTGACCAATGGCAAAACGCATTAAAAAATAAAACTATCATTGATGAAAAAATGAAACATCAGCAAGATAAACTTTCAAGTTCACATCAACAATTAGATCGTCATGAACACGATATTAACGAAGTTAAACAATCATTGTTCTTACCAACTAAAATGTCAGATGACTTATTATTAGATAGTATTAAAACAATAAATACTATTAAATCAGACGATAAATTACTTCAGACATTACAACAAGATTATAATCATTTGAATGATAAGATTACTTCGTTTTATGAACAAGCTAAGAGCACGGTGCAACCAGAAATCGAACGCTTTAATCGTTCTTCATTCTTTGATGATTTAAAAGATTGGATTTCAACTTCAGAATCAAATCGTCAACGTAAAGCAGAATTAAATAAACAAATAACACTGTTAAATAATGAATTAACACAACTTCATGCAAATTTAGCAGAAAATACGGCAACGATTGATACATTATTTAATTTTATAGGTGTCAATGATGAAGAAAGTTATTATGCACACCATAAGGCATATCAAACTTATCAACAAAATTTAGCAAGATTCAATGATTTAACAAAATATCTTGAAAATCAAAATTACTCATATGAAGATAGTTCAGCTTTAAGCAAAAAAACAACGGCACAACTAGATAAAGAAGATCAAGTGTTAGCAAAACAAGTAGATGATTATAACGAACAATTTCTTGCCAAACAGCAGGAAGTTAGTGATTTAACTGCTCAAATTAAGCATATGGAAACAGATAGTACGCTGTCAGATTTACGTCATGAATATCATAGCTTAAAAAATCAAATGAATGAAATTGCCAAGGATTGGGCAAGCCTAAGCTATTTACAAGCTTTGGTAAATGAACATATTAAGCAAATTAAAGACAAACGCTTACCTCAAGTAATAAAAGAGGCTACAAATATTTTTAATAAATTAACCAATGCGGCATACGTACAAATTACCTATGCAGATGACAAGATTATGGTTAAACACCATAACGGTCAAGTATTTGAACCTATGGAGTTAAGCCAATCAACAAAAGAAATACTATATATTTCATTACGCCTTAGTTTGATAAAAGTTTTAAAGCCATATTATCATTTGCCAATTATTGTGGATGATGCATTTGTACATTTTGATAAAAAAAGAAAACGTATAATGCTGAATTATTTAAGAGATTTAGCAGAAAATCATCAAGTTCTTTACTTCACTTGTACCAAAGATCAAATTGTGCCATCTAAAGAAATGCTTGTGTTGAACAAACTGGAGGAAGGCGGTAAATAATGAGAAATGTAGAAAATTTAAATCCGGGGGACTCTGTTAATCATTTTTTTCTTATTCATAGAGCGACACAAGGTGTGACAGCTCAAGGTAAGGATTATATGACCTTATTTCTACAAGATAAGAGTGGCGATATTGAAGCGAAACTTTGGACGGTAACTAAAGATGATATGCAATTACTTAAGCCTGAAGAAATTATTAAAGTCAAAGGCGATGTGATTAATTACCGTGGGCGTAAACAAATGAAAGTAAACCAATTTCGTTTAGCAACAGCAGAGGATGGTTTGAAAACACAAGATTTTGTTGATGGTGCACCGATGACACCAGATGAAATTAAAGAAGAAATTTCACATTTTATGTTAGATATTGAAAATGCAAACCTACAACGTATTACGCGATATTTAATCAAAAAATATCAAGATCAGTTTTTCACATTTCCAGCTGCGAGCTCACATCATCATAATTTCGCTAGTGGCTTGAGTTATCATGTCTTAACCATGTTGCGCATTGCTAAAGAGATTTGTGATATTTATCCATTACTTAATCGTAGCTTATTATATAGTGCAATTATTTTACATGATATAGGTAAGGTAAGAGAACTAAGTGGTCCAGTAGCAACAACTTACACTATTGAAGGGAATTTATTAGGCCATATTTCTATAGCAAGTGATGAAGTGGCTGAGGCTGCGAGAGAACTCGGTATCGATGGAGAAGAAGTAATGTTATTAAGACATATGATTTTAGCACATCACGGTAAAATGGAATTTGGTTCACCAAAATTACCACATTTAAAAGAAGCAGAAATCTTATTCTTTATTGATAATATTGATGCTAAAATGAATATGTTTGAAAAAGCATTTAAGAAAACTGATAAAGGTCAGTTTACGGAACGTATTTTTGGACTTGAAAATAGACAATTTTATAATCCAGAATCACTGTAATTAATTTTTTAACCAAGCTCTACATTTTGTAATGATTTTTTTAATTATTACATGGTGTAAAAAGCTTGGTTTTTTAATTACATTAAATACACATATCCGATAGTTGATTGTTTATTAAATTACATATAAACAACAAAACTTATTAATATATTTATTTAAAAGGAAAATAGACAAAATATGACAAGACATTAATTTATATTTGTGCTATTTTAGGTTTGAAATAGCGCTATCTAAGAAATTCATCGCTGTGTTTTAATGATAAATTCATAAGATTTATAGAAAGAAGGAAATGTTTATGAATGAAAGTGAAAAAATAATTGATATTCATCATCATATTATTCCTCCACTGTATAAAAAGTCACTCAAGAAAATTGGTATAACAATGTCTGGTGGGTATCCAATAAAAGATTGGACTCCTCAGGATAGTTTTGACATGATGGATAAATTGCATATCGACATAGCTGTAACTTCAATTTCAGAGCCAGCAACTTTACCATTTTCAAGAAAACAAGCATCAAAGGTAGCACGTGCAGTTAATGAATATCAAGCAGAATTAAAACAACAATATCCAGATAAATTTAAGAGTTTTGCCCTGATTCCTTTGCCATTTGTTAAAGAGTCAATTAAAGAAATTAAATATGCATTAGATGTCTTAAAATTAGACGGTGTAGGCTTACTATCAAATTACAATGAATCCTTTTTAGGCGATGATTGTTTTGATGATGTAATGCGCGTAATCAATGATAGAAAGGGCATAGTATTTGTGCATCCGAGTTCATCACCTAAGCAATTTAAAAAGCCACAATATGTATTTGCCGATTTTCTTGAGGAATTTACATTTAATACCACTAGAGCGGCTACGAATTTGATTTTAAGTGGTACAGTGGAACGCTATTCAAATATTAAATTTATACTTGCCCATTCTGGAGGTACGCTGCCATATATTAATTGGCGTATTAGTGAAGCAGTAAACACCGAAAAATATATTATGGAAGCACCTGCACAACGTTTAAAATCCTTTATAACAAGTAGTAAAAAAGAAATTGTTAAATCGATTCTACAACATCCTATTCAATATGGACACTTGTTTAAAACATATAAGCATGCACTTTCTGGTTGGTCATCATTAACAAAACCAGCAAATTACTATATTGGTCAATTTTATTATGATACAGCATTATCAACTGGAGAATCGACTTTTGCTAGTTTAAAAGAAGTAACCGATATTTCTCATATTTTATTTGGTTCAGATGCACATTATGCACCGGATAGTTGGATTGCTAAAATGCAAAAAAACATTAGTGAATCTAACTATTTTTCAGAGCAAGATAAGGTGAATATCTTCAATGTAAATAGCTCTCGCATACTTTAAAAATAAGATTGTTTCGTATGATTTAATAAACCTCGCTAAAATATGATGATGAGTTCGCTTATGTATAAGAATAAAAATAAGATTTACGTATCTGCCAATGAGAATTTTAACTTAAATTCAGCAAGACATGACAAAAATGTTATTAAATCAAATATTAGTTTTAGACATGCTCGAAGTCAAACAAGCGTTAATATTTGTCCACATGGCATTAAATATAGGAAAATGGTAGCTTATTCAATTGGCAAAATCATTTCGTTTAAAGAAAAAAAGGGCGGAACAGAATTCATTTTGAATTCGTTGTTCCGCCTCGGCAAGGTTGACTAGAATTGAAAAAAGCTTAGTATAATCGTATTTTCAATCTAGTCAACTACTGCCAATATTTAGTTCATAGCTTGAAACATAATGATGTCCTGTACGCTTTATTAATGTAGTTAGAGAACTTTATCTCTCAACTTATTATTTTATATTTTAAGACATACCCAATTATTGTAATCCTGCAGCACTGCCGCCTGATTGAGCTTGTTGTTGTTGCTTGATTTTATCTGGATTTAAAATTTGATCCTCAACTACTTTTTTAAGATCTCGATCTTTATAATCAACTTTGTATTGATTTAGTAAATCTTTATAAGCATCTGTTAATAACTTAGGATTTTTTTGAACTTTTTGTTCTATCATTTTTTCTTTTATATTAGCTTTCTCACTATTGAAATCTGATTCCTTATCAGCTTTAATAATATGATAGCCATAATCAGTTTTGATAACTTTGGAAACTTTTCCTTCTTTTAAGTCAAATAATGCTTTTTCGAATTCATCAACCATTTGACCTTTAATAACATATCCTAGAGAACCATCTTTTTTGGCACTTGAAGAATCCATTGATTCTTTTTTCGCAATTTCACCGAATTTACTTGGATCCTTTTCAACTTGCTTTTGAATTTCTTCAGCTTTTTCTTTTGCTTTTTTATCAGATAAGCCTTCTTTATCACTATCTTTAGATTTAACTTTTATTAAAATGTGAGATGCTTTTTTAGAATTGTCTTTTACATCTTTATCAGAAACTTTAATTTTATCTGCCAGTAATTGTTTTTGATAGGCAGCTAATTTTTTCTGTTGTTTATAATCGTCTAGTGACATTCCTTGTTGCTTTAATGTACTTTCAAATTGATCTTTACCACCATATTTTTTTTGTTCTTGTTTAATTTCATCGTCTATATCTTTTGTATCAACTTTATCTTTATATTTATCTTCTAATATTTTATTTAACATTATACTAAATGAAGTGTTAGCGATTTGTTCATTACCAATTTTTTTCATAACGTCAGCAACTTTGACGTCACCAGCTTTTGATGACATGAGGGTGTTGTCTTTTGAGTCTGCAGCATTTGAACCACAAGCACCAAGTAATAATGCACTTGCAGTAACTGGAATAATAATTCTATTCATAATCTTCATAGTCGAATTCTCCTTTGGTTAATATAACAAAGTTAATATAACACACTTTTTAAGCAGGACCAATTAACTTTGTGCCAGATAGGACCAAAGTACTAGGTGTATATTGACTACATTATTAATTTTTATGCGGTTATTAAAATGATGTAAGGGTGCGAAATATACTTTAGAATGATAGGTAAGCTCAATACAAAAAGAAGGAAGTATGATTTCTAGAAAAAAGCCAGTAAATGCGTTTTTGTAACTTCATTTACCGGCTTCTTTAGCGACTATACTTTGTATCATTGGTTATGCTAATTTATTTGATAGAATTTAAAGTATATTATTTAACATATTTATTAGTAGCTTTAGTTAAAATATTAATCCCAGACTGATGTTCTTCAATATAATTGCCATAATTTGAAAATAAAATGAGTTTTAAATATAAAAAATCAGTAATGGAATAACCAAAATTTAAAGCAATTAAAAAAACAAAATAGTGACCAAATTCAGGGTGACTCATAATTAATCGAATAAAAATACCAGTTATGATAATAAAAGGTAATAATAAATTTAAACAAAAATAATATTTATTAATGGGTTGACTAACATATATATTGAAAAAAGGTAACCATCTGGATTTAGAAAGTTGATGGATTTTAAATGATTTGTAGTACGATATAAAAAACAGTAAATGAATACATTTATGAATAGGGTATAATGCAATAACAGCACATAACAATATTGGAAAATAATGATCGGAAAGAGGCGTATTAGAGAAATAATACATAATTTCATAACAAATTAAAAACATGATAATGGTAGAGACAAAGCTTAAAAATGCAATTCTTGGTAATCCAAATCTTGAATGAATATCTATTTGTCTCTTACATAAAAACATTAGTCTGCCTCCTTTATCATATGTCATGTATTATCTATCTAAAGTTAGGCTTAGTCAAGTAGTAGTGTAGTGAAATGGAGTATAAATTAAATGACACTTAATTAGTGATTTAAATTCGAAATTCAGTTTGTAAATAATTGAAATAAAAAGGGAGCGGGACAGAATTCATAATGAATTCGTAGTCCCGCCCCGGCAAGGTTGACTAGGATTGAAAAAAGCTGGTATTTAGCGTATTTTCAATCCAGTCAACTACTGCCAATATAGAACTCAGAGCCTAAAATATAATTATGTTCCAAACGCGTATAAATTAAACATAACTATTTATTAATTTTTATCACTTGATAATTCTTCGCTTATTTGTTGACCGCGATTTTGTAAATTTTCAATATGCGATTGTAACTGTTCAATATTTGGATTAATATCTGCTTTAAAGTTACCAATTAAAGATTTAATTTCATCACCAATTGAAGAAGCATAAGCAGTGCTTTCATTTTTTATTTGCTTCGTATAGTCTATCACATTGTAGACATTATGCTTTAAATTTTCAATTTCACGTTCCAACTCTGAATTTGTACCTGTAGGCTCTTTCGCATCAATCGTTGCATTTTTTACGCTTTGATTGTCACGGTTGAGAAATGTAACAGCTACGCCGGCAGCTATTCCAACACCTAGGCCAAATATTATACGTGTTGCTTTCATAAAATATGTCTCCTCGCTTTTTAATGAATTACTTAGTTTATACCCTGGAAGTCCGTGATGTATGCACTAACGTTAAAATTGAGACTGAATTTGCTTTGCAATATCTTCTTTAGCACGATCATCGATGAGGTCTTCATGAGTTTCCCAATGATAGCCGAAGCCATCGACATCATCTTTATATCTTGGTAATAGGTGGAAATGCAGATGAAAGACAGATTGGTCAGCAAACGCTCCATTATTTTGAATGATATTTAAACCATCAGGATTAAAAGCTTTCTTGATAGCATTTGCTACTTTAGGTAAGGCAACACCAATATGTTGCATTGTTTCAGCATCAGTTTCAAAAATATTAGCAGAAGCCTTTTTAGGAATGAGTAGCGTATGTCCCTTAGTTACTTGTGAAATATCTAAAAATGCATATACATAGTCATCTTCATAAACTTTATAGCTCGGAATATCTCCAGATAAAATTTTACTAAAAATTGTTTCTGACATTAAAATCCACTCCTTTAGTCGTACATTTGTTAATATTATATCATTCCTATCAAAATTTTTCGTCTTTAACATAGTTGTAATTTTAGGCTAGAATGATGATTTTTGGTACAATAGTTGCGTGGAGGTGCGATATGACAGTTAAAGTAGAGCATTTAACAGGTGGTTATGGAAAACGGCCTGTCATTTCAGATATAACTTTTGAATTGCAAAAAGGAGAAATTGTAGGTTTAATTGGCTTAAATGGTGCTGGTAAAAGTACTACGATTAAACACATGCTTGGCTTACTAACACCAATGCAAGGCGCATTATCAATTTCAAATACAAATATAAATGATGATATTGAATCATATAGACAAAAATTATCCTATATTCCTGAATCGCCCATTATTTATGAGGAATTAACTTTAAAAGAACATATTGAAATGACTGCAATGGCTTATGGCATATCGAATGAAGAAGCAATGAGACGTGCAGAACCATTATTAAAGTCATTCCGTCTTGAAAAAGAGTTAGACATTTTCCCTAGTCATTTTTCTAAAGGTATGAAGCAAAAAGTTATGATAATATGCGCTTTTATTGTTGATCCAGAATTATATATTATTGATGAACCATTTTTAGGTTTGGATCCTTTAGGTATTCAGTCTATGCTTGATTTGATGGTAGAAAAGAAAAAAGAAAATCGTACCGTGTTAATGAGTACGCATATATTAGCAACAGCAGAACGATATTGTGATCGATTTATTATTTTAGATAAAGGCAAAATTGTTGCGTTTGGTAATTTAGATGAATTGCGAGAACAAACAGGTCTTCATCATCAAACATTAGATGAGATTTATATCCATGTTACTCAAGGTGGCCAATTAGAATGACCATAAAACCTGAAGTCGCTTTATTTAAACAGAGAAAAATCGCAATTCGCAAGGAAAAAAACTATTATAATAAATTTATATTCAATGGTCACTTTTCAGTTTTTCTATTAATTCTTTTAGGTGCTTTTATCATGGGGTATGGACAATGGTTACGCCATATACCACAACACATAGATTATGCACTGATTACAAGCTTTATTGTTGCTATCACTTCTATTTTTCCAATTCGTACACTATTGAAACAAGCGGATGAATTATTTTTATTACCATTTGAACAGCACATGAAAACATATGTGCGTCTAAGTTTAAATTACAGTTTCTATAATCGTATAGCGTTGCAGTTAATCATTCTAGTGGTACTTTATCCATTATTTTCTAAATTACCACATTTTTCTATTTTAAATTATTTGATTTTTGTAGGAATGGTCTTTTTACATTCTTACTTAGGATTATATATACGCTGGCAATGGTACTTAGGTCAAAAATCATCTTGGACGATTAACACTCTTTTAGTCATAATTAATATTTTAGGCTATGAACTTGTGTTAGGATTAAATAATTATTTAGGGTTACTTCTTACTCTTTTAATAGTAGTTAGCTATATAGTTTTGAAAAAGCAAAATGCGGTATCTTTATTCCCTTGGGAGAGAATGATTCGTATTGAGCAACGTCATCATACTAATTATTATAAATTTGTTAATATGTTTACTGACGTTAAACATTTAAAAGAGACTGCCGTGCGTCGTAGATATCTTGATCCATTGTTGGTTACACCAAAAGCTACACGTTTCAATGCTAAAAATATGTATTTATTTCTATTTACACGGAGTTTTGTTAGAGGAAAAGATGCATTTAATATTATTTTACGATTAATTATTATCGCATTAATCTTAATGATATGGTTAGCGAATCCTTTTGTTACCATTGTCATCGGTTGCTTATTTATGTATATTACGTTGTTACAAATGTCTCAATTTTATACGCAACAAGCATATGGTTTATGGCCACAAGTATGGCCAGTACCCGATACATTTGTAATCCGAGGATATGAACAGTTTCTTTATCGGTTAATGTTGGTGATTGGTTTGATCTTTTCAATCACCTTTGTGTATCTTTATCTGCAGTTTTTCTTCGGTATCATTGTCTTTTTCCTTGTAGGTTGGCTAACAATACGTAGCACTATTAAAAAATTAAAATACCAAGAAACATTATTAAGAGATTGAAAAAAAGCATTACTAAGTACATGGATAAACGTGATACTTAGCAATGCTTTTTTAATATTTTATTAATCTTTAACTGGATATAAATAACGCTCAAAGTAGCTAGAATGTTGACTACTTGCACCAAAAAATTGGCTTAATGCTGATTTAGAAAAATGTTGTTGAAACAATTCTGATGTTTTAAAATCTTCATACGATTGTCTATCGGCAAAACCAAAGTAAATTTTATAAGTAGTGCCTTCAACTGGCTTTAAAAAGCGATAACTTTTAAATCCTCCAAAAGATGAAAAATCTAATGTTAATTGAGCGAGTTTTTTCTCTAATTGATAAGCATAGTTTTCTGCAGTAGGTATAAAAATAGCAGAATAAAAATGGTTACTATTTAATTCATTATATGCTGTTATTGTCTCATACGTTGTTGGATGTTTTAAAATAGAAGGATTAGAAGACTCTTCGATAATAACTGAATTATCAGCAGTAGAGAATACAAATAATTGACGGTCTTCATTGTTAATTCTGATTTGATTTAGAAAGCCATATGTGCCATAAGTTGTATATATTTTCATGGTCAAAACCTCCTTATTGCCTTTATTATAAGCGTTTTGAGTGTAGATTGCTAGATGAATGAATGTATATACGTTACGTTCAATATTTATAGTGTATGTTAAAAATTGTGCTTTGTCATTTTTATGACATTTAAGCTCAAAAATATGGTAACAAACGACAATATGGTATTATTGAAAAGAATGATTTAAGTATAGGGGGACGTTTAGGTGCATAATAAAAATAATGCAATACTTAATACAATTAAGGGTGAAAAAGCAACACACACACCTGTATGGTTTATGCGCCAAGCTGGTCGTTCTCAACCAGAATATCGCAAATTAAAGGAAAAATATTCATTGTTTGAAATTACACATCAACCAGAACTATGTGCTTATGTTACACATTTACCAGTAGATAATTATCAAACAGATGCAGCTATATTATATAAAGATATCATGACACCGTTAAAGCCTATAGGTGTAGATGTTGAAATTAAGTCAGGTATAGGGCCGGTTATTCATAATCCGATCCAATCGGTTAATGATGTAGACAAATTAACACAGATTGATCCTAAAAGAGATGTTCCATATGTTCTTGATACAATTAAGTTGTTAACTCAAGAAAAATTAAATGTGCCACTGATAGGATTTACTGGGGCACCGTTCACGCTAGCTTCTTATATGATTGAAGGTGGGCCCTCAAAAAATTACACATTTACGAAAGCTATGATGTATCGAGATGAAGCAACTTGGTTTGCGCTAATGAATCATCTTGTATCTATTTCTATAGATTACGTTGTTGCGCAAGTTGAAGCAGGCGCTGAATTGATTCAAATTTTCGATTCATGGGTTGGGGCATTAAATGTACAGGATTATAAATACTACATCAAACCAGCAATGCAGAAATTAATATCTGGAATTAAAGAGAAACATGATGTGCCCATTATACTTTTCGGAGTAGGTGCGAGCCATTTGATTGACGAATGGAATGACTTGCCGATTGATGTTTTAGGTTTAGATTGGAGAATATCTATTATACAAGCTCAGAGCATGGGTATAAGTAAAACATTACAAGGTAATTTAGATCCAGCATTATTATTAGCTCCATGGCCTGTGATTGAAGAAAGACTTAAAAATATTTTGGATCAAGGATTGATGTATGGTAAGCATATTTTCAATTTAGGTCATGGTGTATTTCCAGAAGTAAGCCCGGATACATTAAAACGCGTTAGTCAATTTGTTCATGACTACACAAAAAGATAAATATATTCAACAAAGGTAGGTATTAAAATGTCTAAAAAAGTAGGTCTATTGGTAATGGCTTATGGTACACCTAATGATGAAAGTGAAATTGAAGATTATTACACTGATATTCGCCATGGTAAACGCCCAAGTGATGCTGAACTTCAGGATTTAAAAGATAGATATGAATTTATAGGTGGCTTATCACCATTAGCAAAAACAACCAATAAACAAGCTGAAGCAATTAAAGAAGCATTAAATCTGGCATATCAAAATGTTGACTTTGAAGTCTATCTTGGATTAAAACATATATCACCATATATTGAAGAGGCTGTTGAACAAATGCATCAAGATGGGATAACTGAAGCGGTAACAGTCGTATTGGCGCCTCATTATTCTAGTTTTTCAGTAGGATCATATAATCAAAGAGCAAAAGAAGAAGCTGATAAATTTAATATTCAATTACATCACGTAGAACATTATTATCAGCAACCTAAATTTTTACAGTATTGGACTGAAAAAATTAATGAAACTTTAGCCAATATTCCAGAAAGCGAACATGATGATACTGTGCTTGTAGTATCTGCGCATAGTTTACCTAAAGGACTGATTGAGCGCAATAATGATCCTTATCCTCAAGAATTAACTGATACGATGAATCAATTACAAACACAATCTGCTATTCAACATGTGGCACAAGGGTGGCAATCAGAAGGGAACACGGGTACACCTTGGCTTGGACCAGATGTGCAAGACTTAACACGGGAATTATATGAAGCACATCACTATAAACATTTTATTTACGCACCAGTTGGTTTTGTTTGTGAACATTTAGAAGTTTTATACGATAATGATTACGAATGTAAAGTTGTATGTGATGACATTGGTGCAACATATCATCGTCCGGTAATGCCGAACGTGGATCCATTATTTATTGGTGCCATTGTTGATGAAATTAAATCAATATTTTAAAAGGAAGCGTGAAATGCAGTGAGCAAAAAAATTGCGATAGTTGGAGCGGGAATTACTGGATTATCAAGTGCATATTATTTAAATAAGCAAGACGCCGATTTAGATATCACTGTTTTTGAAGCAGCAAATCGTCCTGGGGGGAAAATTCAAACCTATCGTCAAGATGGTTATACGATTGAGCTGGGTCCTGAATCATATTTAGGACGCAAAACAATAATGACAGATATCGCACATGAAATCGGGCTTGGACAAGACTTAATTACTAACAGAACGGGGAAGTCTTATATTTTTGCCAAGAATAAGTTATACCCAATTCCTGGTGGGGCAATTATGGGGATTCCAACAGATATAAAACCATTTATTAAGACAAAATTAATCTCTCCGTTGGGCAAACTACGTGCAGGTTTAGATTTATTTAAAAAACCAATCATCATGCCAAATAACGATATTTCAGTCGGCCAGTTTTTTAGACAGCGTTTAGGAGATGAAGTACTTGAACATCTTATTGAACCATTAATTGGCGGAATTTATGGTACAGATATAGATCGATTAAGTCTAATGAGTACATTTCCTGAATTTAAAGAGCGGGAAGAACAATATGGCAGTTTAATTAAAGGTATGAAATATGAAAAAGAGCAACGTATCAAGAAAAGAGAATTATATCCTGGATCGCCCAAAGGACAATTTAAACAATTTAGACATGGTTTGAGTTCGTTTATTGAAGCATTGGCTGATTTTATTAAACAAAAAGGCGTAAAAATTGAATACCATACACCTATTAAAGATATTTTAGTGTCACAAAAAAGTTATCAACTTATTACAGAAGAAAATAAAGTTGATTTTGATGCAATTATTGTGACTACACCTCATCAGACCTTCATGAACTGGTTTAGTCATGATCCGGCATTTGATTACTTTAAGCATATGGATGCTACATCAGTAGCTACAATTGTCATGGCCTTTGATGAGTCCAATATTGAAAATACCTATGATGGAACTGGATTTGTAATAGCTAGAACCAGTGACACGCACATTACGGCTTGTACATGGACCTCAAAAAAATGGCCTTTCACTACGCCAGAAGGCAAAGTGTTAATACGTGCTTACATTGGAAAACCTGGTGATACAGTAGTAGCTGACCATACCGATGATGAGTTAGTGTCAATGGCACGGAAAGATTTGACAAAAATGATGACATTTAAAGGAGAACCAGATTTTACAATTGTTAATCGTTTAGAAAAAAGTATGCCACAGTACCATGTTGGACATATAAAAAATATTCATGAAATTCAATCGCATATTAAACGAACATACCCGAGATTGCGTATTACCGGTGCACCATTTGAAGCAGTAGGACTTCCAGACTGCATATCACAAGCGAAAAAAGCTGCTGATGAAATATATCATGAATTATAAACAAATCTCAACCACTTATAAGAGTAGATCGTGCCCTTTGAGTGGTTTTGATTTACAATAAACCTAATTAATATGAAAGAAGGGGAAATGTTATGACAGATGTTATTATCATCCATTCAATTCATGGAAATGCAAAAAATCATTGGTATGAATGGTTAAAACATAACTTAACTTTAGAAGGTTATTATGTTCAATTGTTTAATTTACATTCATCTGACAATACGAATATTAATAATTGGCTAACTGAAATGAATGCCCAGTTAGAAGTTAGACAAAAAGATACATACTTTGTCACACATGGATTCGGTTCAATCGCTGCATTAAAATATATAGAGCAGCTTGATCAACAAATAGAAGGTTTCTTTAGTATTTCCGGATTTAAAGAAGATGCGCAAGACATTGATGAAAATATCAATTTAGAAGGTATTCATATTGATTACGAAAATGTAAAGTCAAAAGTAGATCACTTTTATGGCTTGACGTCTAAGGATGACAGATATGTTTCATATCAAGAAACAAAAAAACTTATGGATACATTAGGAGGCCATTTAAAAATTGTAGAACACGGTGGTCACTTTTTAGAAGAAGAGGGCTTTACTACATTTACAGCACTTCAAAACAAAATGCAAGGGTATATGACACGATAAATTGTCATAATGTTGGAAGAAGTGACTGTTTTGGTAATGATAAACTAAACGCTTTCTCACGAACTTAATTATACAGTTAGAAAAGTCACTTAGTATCAAAAGTTTCCCTTTTCTAACTGTGGTTTGTTTTTACACAAATTACTTCTGTTAATATATTGACTATTTTTAGGCTACTGTATATACTGATTAAGTACTTGAGAAAAACAGACTATTTTCTCAGTATGTCAAATCATTTTTAACCCTTAATAAAGTAAATGTAAAAAATTTGCTAAAATTGATATTGACATCTACTAAGTGAAAATGATACGATATTTAAGTGGTCAAATTAGAGAAATTAATTTTTTATTGCCGCGGGATGGAGCAGTTCGGTAGCTCGTCGGGCTCATAACCCGAAGGTCGGTGGTTCAAATCCGCCTCCCGCAATACATAGCATTTAGTAGGTCTCGTAGTGTAGCGGTTAACACGCCTGCCTGTCACGCAGGAGATCGCGGGTTCGATTCCCGTCGAGACCGCCATTACTTATTATCATGGTTCAGTAGCTCAGTTGGTAGAGCAATGGATTGAAGCTCCATGTGTCGGCAGTTCGACTCTGTCCTGAACCATTCGCTATTTTTTGGCGGTTGTGGCGAAGTGGTTAACGCATCGGATTGTGGTTCCGACATTCGAGGGTTCGATTCCCTTCAACCGCCCCATAATCGTAATGATTTGCGGGTGTAGTTTAATGGCAAAACCTCAGCCTT
>NZ_KV840205.1:33109-33555 GCF_001839145.1 Staphylococcus sp. HMSC62D11
GCGGTAACACGGGTTCGAGTCCCGTAGGAGTCATATAAACAGAAGTGAAATATCGCTTCTGTTTTTTATTTTATTAAGTCATATGTTACGGAGAGTTGTCCGAGCTGGCCGAAGGAGCACGCCTGGAAAGTGTGTAGGCGCTTTATCGCGTCTCGAGGGTTCGAATCCCTCACTCTCCATACAAAATTAAAAATCAGTTTAATTCTGATTAATTAAATTACTCTAGAACGTTGATATATCAGCGTTCTTTTTTATTTTGTTGAAAATCTGTAAAAGTCTGTTTAAAATATTTTGGTCAATACGTGGTCAAAATGGATTGAACTATTGTCAAATTGTCCGGTTCGTTGACCACTTAAAAATTAATAATGTTATCTAGCTTTGCATCTTCTTCGCTTTTTAATTCTTCTAATAAGTGACTATACACACGCCATGTAATTTCAATATTT
>NZ_KV840206.1:0-5749 GCF_001839145.1 Staphylococcus sp. HMSC62D11
CCGAGAGGTCTCTTTTTTTATGCCAAAAATTGAAGGTTCTATAATAAATCGAACTGGTGATTTAAATCACTAGTTCGATTTTTAAATTTTGAATATAAAAATAGCGCAATTACCTCTATAATTATTAGCGACCAAACAAAATAAAAAGAAAGGTAATGCGCCTATGTATAAGTCTACATTAACCATGCTAAGAATTAAAGATAAAAATATTATTATTTCTGAAACTATTACAGAAGATAAATATAAAGGTCATAAGAGCTTATTCTTTTACACAACTCTGACGTACAAGTCTTCTCATTGCGACAATTGCTTAGCTAAAAATGAAAATTATTCTATTATTAAAAACGGTAAAAAATTTTCAACGATTACTCTCCTTAGAATTATGGAAAGACCCGCTTATTTAAAGTTAAAAAAACAACGTTTTTATTGTAAAAACTGTGATAGTTACTTTACTGCTAAGTCAGAGATTGTGGACAATTACTGTTTTATTTCTAATACTACAAAACTTGCAGTTTTGGATAAAGCACAAGATTATCGTTCACAAAAATCTATCGCCAAATCCTGTTTAGTATCTTCAATGACTGTCACTCGAATTATTAATAAAGGGGCTAGTCAAGTTTACCATTCTTCATTTAATGCACTACCCGAACACTTAATGATGGATGAGTTCAAGAGTGTTAAATATGTAACTGGAAAAATGAGTTTCATCTATGCAGATGCTATTTCACACCGCATCGTAGATGCCGTTGCTGATCGCAAACTAAATTCATTAAAAAAACACTTCTATCGGTACTCATTGAAGTTAAGACAAAGTGTGAAAACTGTAACTATTGATATGTATACACCTTATATGTCTTTGATAAAGGAATTATTTCCAAAAGCTAAGATAATCTTAGATCGTTTTCATATTGTTCAATCCTTAAACAGAGCACTTAATATGTCGAGAGTAAGTATTATGAATCAGTTTAGAAACACTCATAGACCTCTTTATAATAAATACAAAGCCTTTTGGAAATTGTTCCTAAAACTTCGCGAATCACTCGAAATATTTAATTATAAAAAAGTGCGTTTATTTAAAGAATGGAAAACTGAGAAAGGAATTATAGACTATTTATTAACTTTTGATTCTCAATTATTTAATACATATCTCTATGTTCATGAATTGAGGAGACTATTAAAAGAAAACCGGGTTGAAAAGCTGATTGACGTTTTATTTTCAATTAATCTTTCTGAAATTAGTATGAAACTTCGTCCTGTAATTAGGACATTAAGAAAATTAGCACCTCTCATTGAAAATACTATCAATTATTCTAATTTGACCAACGGTCCAATTGAAGGAATCAATAATAAAATTAAGCTAATAAAAAGAGTTTCATTTGGTTATAGAAATTATGATAATTTACGAAATAGAATTATTATTAGTTCAAGATTATTCGCTCCAATACATAAAAAAGATATTAAGCAACTTGAAATTGCTTAATATCTACCTTTAAATCTACCAGTCCTATTTGACGTAGAAACAAATTGAAAAACAAGTCGACAAATAACGGCTTTGCGAAGAGAAATCGATTGAAGCTGATACGCTTAAGAATTTTTTAGCTATGAATTATAAAACAATCACATACAATTATTTTTTTAAAGCATTAATATTGTAAAATGTTTTGCAACGTATTATTATTATAGTGTATGAGTCCGAGATAGATATAAGGGGTCTCTTAATAATTTCAATTAAGGAGAGAGAACCCATTGAAAAGGAAGAAAAGCAAACAAAAGGATTATTTCTCGAATGTTCAAAATAAATACTCCATAAGAAAATTTTCAGTAGGAATTACATCAATTTTAATAGGAGCATCTGTCATTTTTGGAGCTAATTCTGAAGCACATGCTGCAGAGATAAAAAGTGATGATAATACACAAAAAGTTGTTAATAAAGAATATAGCGATGGTATTTCGCAAGAACAACAGGATAAATCATTAAATCTTGCTCAAGACAAAGAAAAGTCAAATAATGTTAATAAAAATAAAGTAACAGACGTAGGAACATCTGATGTGTTAAAGGATACAAAGACAGCACATGAAAATGTACAGCAACAAGATAATGTTGCTTCAAAAGAAGAAACTACTAAAAAAACGCCTAGTGCTATAGATAAAAATAATACATCAGCACAATCTGAAGTTGTAACTTCGAGTGATGCTACTAAGACATCTACTGCTTTAAATCAAGTTGATAGAAATCAACTATCATCACAATCTACTTCAGAAAGACCGAAAAAACGCGTTAAACGTGACGTGGGTACTGATGACAAGCAATTAGTAGGGGAATTCGTATTTAGCGGCACAAATAGTAATGAAAGACGCTATAATTTAACATCAGATATCGTGTCTAACAGACGTGTAACAAGTACGTCATTTTCTTATTCAGCATCAGGGCATGGCACAATTGATAATGGCAAGCTGGTTTACGAAGCACCTAAAAAATTTATAATTTCAGAACCAACATTTTCAAAATCGGAATTTGTGACTAACAAGACAAATTTATCTGATAATGAGACATGGCGCTATCAATTTGATTTAAGACCACTTTCTGGTACATCAGCAGGTCAAATCAATATCAGTCAAGTTATTGGCGGGATGATTTGGACGGGACCAGGTGAAGGTGATGTTGTTACTTCAACAATGAAAATGTATCAGGGAGATACGCTTGTTGATACTAAACAAGTTAATGCAACATTTGATCATATAAAAGGTGGTTTATACATAGACCGAGGGCAAGAAAAACCGACGTCTATTTGGAGAATTACACGAAAATCAGCGGCTGCACAATCACCTACGATTGGAGTTATCAAAGAAGATGGGACAATTTCTGAGAAAACGGATAACTATCGCTATCAGGTGCCACTGCCAAGAGATAATTGGTTTTTAGAAAATCGTGATGATGCAGTATCACCACATTATTATTCACGTTATACTGATTTTAAATATAATATTTTAAATATTCCAAGTTGGTTAGAACTTGATCCAGATGCTAAAGGCAATAGATTTTGGACACAAGATGAATCAGGCATTCATCTCCATCTTAATGAGGGTGATATTTTACCTTATAATGGTTATACACCAGTATTAAAATTGAAAAAATCTGCATTAACACCAGAATTATTAGCAAAATTTAAAACTGACGGCTTTATTAAAGTAAACTTAGATTGGCAAACGATAGGCCGACTTCCAAATGGACAAGATTATATTCAAAATGTACCTGATCCAGAGGGAATTAAGTTTAAAATGATTAATGAGGCTGGTACAGCAACAAGTAATGTTTATTTTATGAATTTCCGACTGCAAGAGCCTTCACATTTGTTTTCAAAAGCAGATCACAAAAATGAAGTATTCCGTGTGCAAAAATATATATATGATAGAGACCAATCGAATAAATATGCACCTACTTACATGCATTCAATACAATTACCATCAGGGCAAGAAGGCGATTACTTTACTACCTTTAAGCTTTCATTACCTAGAATAAATTATAATAACGGTTCAAGTGATAAAAATGCAGATAAAGGAATAGTATTAAAAGCACCATTTATTCTATACGGTGTAAATGCTGATGGATCTACTACAAAATTAAACGAATGGACGTCAATCAACAATACAAATAATACCTATGGATTGGGAGATAAAAAATATAATCATTTAATACTCCAAACACCAATTATTAGAGATACGGTTTCACCAGATAGTGAAGCAGAAAAGGACATTTATGGTTGGGAGGCAGATATCACATATGCAGTAGATGATCAGCGTTGGGAAACAGCTGCAAAAGATGATGATGTGACCCAAATGCAAAATGGAATTATTATTAATCAAGTAGCAGAAAATACGTTACAAGCTGCTAGTTCCGTTCCAACAAGGGCATTGACAGGTAATGAGTTACAACCAGCATATTCGTATATTCATACTAAGGATGCATTTAAACACACTTTAACAGATGTTGATGTAAGAAATACAAATTCAGGTTTAGGAAATGTATTAAACTATAATGAAAAAGCTAATGTCATTGTCAAAGCAGACACTAAAGATTATATGAAATATTTAAGTACGGATCCATTAGATAATAGTTCTGATATTAGCGTTGATAAATTAGATCATATTAATCATGTCTATTTATCATTAAGTGCGCCTGATGACACGGCAATAGGTAATGTGCGTGTATGGACGAATAATGAATTAATACGTACATCAACAGTTTGGAATCCTTCATTATATGAAACTACGCCATCGAATGTTCTAAAAAACCGCCCTGTCTTAAATCCAATTAAAGTGATAAAAAATTATAAAAATAGCGGTAGAACGTTATATATTTATGAAGCACCTGAAGGATATAAGTGGAATCAGTCGGTAAAGAATTCCATTACAGAACGAAGTTCAATCACTCAGAATACGCCAGAAATCACTTTTGATATTTATAATAGAGGTACGTTACCAACGGGAACTTATTCAATTAGATATGCTACGATATGGGATGAAAATTCGGAAATTGTGCGTCCTACTGAAGAACAATCTTTAAGTCATAATAATCTTGAATTATCTGATGTAATTACAGAAGATTTAAGTGGTAATAAAAAGTTTGTCTCAGTTATTGATGTGCCATTTAAAATTGCATTAGCTAAGGAATATGCTTCTACATTAACTATTGGTAAAGATGCGTCGAACAGTTTTGATAAATCTCAGGTTGATGTTAACTTAGGAGAAAGTGTGAATTTACAAACAAATACGGCCAACTTTACTAACAGTGAAGGAATTATTAAAGAAATCATTGTGACCATTCCGAAAGACAATATTAAAACGAATTTAACGGCGTTAATTCCTGACACTGAAAAATATCATGTTGTTTATACAACAGACACGGATGTACGTAATGGTGTGTACAATTCTAATCCAACAGATTTAACAAAAGTTACGGCAGTTAAATATGTTTTTGATGAACCCCTTGTTTTAACAAATGGACAAAGTTTCCAAACAAATATGCGTGTTACTGTGCCAGAGGATGCACCTATTTTAACAAAAGCGCATTCTCAAATCTTTACTAAAGGTTTGGATAATACATGGCTTTCAGGGAATAAAGTTGAGCTTGAAACAGAAGATAACCGTGGAGACTTAGTGGTTAAGTATACTAATGAATCAGGGAATACAATTCAAAATTCACTGACATCAAAAGGTAAAAAGAATACGGAGTATAATGTTAGTGTGCCTCAAATGATTGATAGACTAAATCGACACTATAAATTTGTTAGGGTTGATAATCAACTTGATCCTACAACGGGTCATTATGCTAAAGGTCAAACTAAAATTGTTAATTTAATATACGTAGAAGTATTTGAAGGTAGTGTGATAGCCGACTATAAAACAACGGATGGAGAAGTGTTAAGTCCGCTAGTAACAGTTGTAAATAGTCAAATTGAAGGAACAGAATATACAGCTACACCAGCAACAATTCCAGATCGCGTAACCTTTGAAACAACTGATGACGGTAAAGTTAAAAAGACAATAAGTTATCATTTAATTTCGACACCAGAAAATCAATCTGGAACAGTTGTAGGTAAGCAGACAATAGAAGTTCACTATGTATACGAACCGATTACAACTTATGAACAGATACCGAACGACGCGCCGCAAGAAACGCCAGTTGCGTTAGAAGTAACACGTTACGTGGATAGTGAAGGTAATGAAGTGCAGGAAACGGAAGAGGGCA
>NZ_KV840206.1:5849-6359 GCF_001839145.1 Staphylococcus sp. HMSC62D11
ATACAGGCCAAACAGCAGCAGAAAATGGTATTACGACACATATATATCAACGCATTCAATCAGAAATACCGAACGAGGCACCACAAGAGACGCCGGTAGAATTAGAAGTAACGCGTTATGTGGATAGTGAAGGTAATGAGGTGCAAGAAACAGAAGAAGGCACGCATGACGCACCAGGTATTATCGGAGATAAATGGCAATATACAGGCCAAACAGCAGCAGAAAATGGTATTACAACACATGTGTATCAACGTATCCAGTCAGAAATACCAAACGAGGCACCGCAAGAGACACCGGTAGAATTAGAAGTAACACGCTATGTAGATGGCGAAGGTAATGAAGTGCAAGAAACGGAAGAAGGCACACATGATGCGCCAGGTATTATCGGAGATAAGTGGCAGTACACAGGTCAAACAGCAGCAGAAAATGGTATTACGACACATGTATATGAACGCATCCAGTCAGAAATACCGAATGAGGCACCACAAGAGACGCCAGTCGCGTTAGAAG
>NZ_KV840206.1:6459-7804 GCF_001839145.1 Staphylococcus sp. HMSC62D11
ATGAAGTGCAAGAAACGGAAGAAGGCACACATGACGCACCAGGTATTATCGCAGATAAGTGGCAGTACACAGGTCAAACAGCAGCAGAAAATGGTATTACAACACATGTGTATCAACGTATCCAGTCAGAAATACCAAACGAGGCACCGCAAGAGACACCGGTAGAATTAGAAGTAACACGCTATGTAGATGGCGAAGGTAATGAAGTGCAAGAAACGGAAGAAGGCACACATGATGCGCCAGGTATTATCGGAGATAAGTGGCAGTACACAGGTCAAACAGCAGCAGAAAATGGTATTACAACACATGTGTATCAACGTATCCAGTCAGAAATACCAAACGAGGCACCGCAAGAGACACCGGTAGAATTAGAAGTAACACGCTATGTAGATGGCGAAGGTAATGAAGTGCAAGAAACGGAAGAAGGCACACATGATGCGCCAGGTATTATCGGAGACAAATGGCAATATACGGGTCAAACAACAACAGAATCTGGCATTACGACGCATGTGTATGAACGTATACAATCGGAAATACCAAACGAGGCACCACAAGAGACGCCAGTCGCGTTAGAAGTAACACGTTATGTGGATAGTGATGGCAACGAAGTTCAAGAGACAGAAGAAGGCACGCATCAACCACCAGGTATTATCGGAGACAAATGGCAATATACAGGTCAAACAACAACGGCAGATGGCATCACAACATATGTGTATGAACGTATACAATCAGAGATACCAAATGAAGCGCCACAGGAAACGCCAATACAATTAGAAGTAACGCGTTATGTGGATAGTGAAGGTAATGAGGTGCAAGAGACAGAAGAAGGCACGCATCAACCACCAAGTATTATCGGAGATAAATGGCAGTACACAGGTCAAACAACAACGGCAGATGGTATCACAACGTATGTATATGAACGCATCCAATCAGCAATCCCGAACGATGCACCGCAAGAAACGCCAGTACAATTAGAAATAACACGTTATGTGGATGGCAAAGGTAATGAGGTGCAAGAAACAACAGAAGGTAAACACGAACCACCAGGTATTATCGGAGATAGATGGCAGTACACAGGTCAAACAACAACGGCAGATGGTATCACAACATATGTATATGAACGTATCCAGTCAGAAATCCCGAATGAAGCGCCGCAAGAGACACCGGTACAATTAGAAGTAACGCGTTATGTGGATATTACCGGAAATGAAGTTCAAGAGACAGAAGAAGGTACGCATCAACCGCGTTATATCATTGGAGATAAATGGCGTTATTCTGGAGTAACAGTGACAGAAAATGGTATTACTAAACATGTCTATGAACGTATTCAATCAAAAGTTCCAAA
>NZ_KV840207.1:0-85888 GCF_001839145.1 Staphylococcus sp. HMSC62D11
TGACATATTGTCATTCAGTTTTCAATGTTCATTTTAAAAGCAATCTCTTTTATTATACTTACAATAACTTCAAAAGTCAATTGCTTTATGTCGTTTACTTAAATTATTATATTTCAATTTTATAAGGTTTTCAATGGTAAGTTTTACACCATTTCAATCTTCTTTAAAATTGCTTTACAATTGTTTTTCGACGACTTTTATATCTTATCAAGACTGTTTGTATAAGTCAATCATTAAATCGATATAAATTAAAATAATTATGTGTGCATAAAGTTAGATGTATTATAGCTCACAAATGAATATTCTATCATCTTTTATAAATAATGCAATAGAAAAAGGTGCACTTATAAAAATAAATTAAAGTGCACCTTAATTGATACATAATCACCGTTATTTTATAGTACTTGCAATCACCTTTTGTGCGATAGACGTATAAATTTTTCCTAGTCTATCATCTGGTTGATATATGGATGGTGAAAAATCTTTAGGATTCCATGATGGCTGTTCAAGTGGCAATTCGCCTAATAATTGTGTATTAAGTTCATCAGCTAACTTCATGCCGCCGCCTTTACCAAAGACATACTCTTTATTTCCTGTTTCTTTACTTTCAAAGTAACTCATATTTTCAATAACACCGATTATTGAATGTTCCGTATGCTTTGCCATTGCCCCAGCTCGTGCAGCGACAAATGCAGCAGTTGGATGTGGTGTCGTTACTATAATTTCCTTACTTGAAGGTAACATCGTATGGACATCTAGTGCAACATCTCCGGTGCCAGGAGGTAAATCTAGAATCAAGTAATCTAATTCTCCCCATTTTACTTCAGTAAAGAAATTCGTTAGCATCTTTCCAAGCATCGGACCGCGCCAAATAACGGGTGCATTTTCTTCAACGAAAAATGCCATTGAGATAACTTTCACACCATATCTTTCGACTGGAATTACTGTCTTTCCTTCAATGCCCGGTTTCTCATCAATTCCCATCATATCGGGGACACTAAAACCATATATATCAGCATCAACAAGACCTACTTTTTTCCCTTCTCTTGCTAAAGCAACTGCGAGATTTACAGCTACGGTTGATTTTCCTACGCCACCTTTACCAGAAGCAATAGCAATAAATTCTACTGGATTATCTTTTGACAATAAGCCTTCAATTGTATTAGGCTGCTCTTTAGTAGTTCCACGATATTGTTCTACAATTTCGTCCGGTAATTGTTCAAATCTTATTCCTACTGTATTTGCCCCATTTTCTTTCAATGTGTTGACAATTTTCATCTGAAGATCTAATTGTGTTTTTCCACCAAGTTGAGCCATAGCAACCTTCACGCTGACATGTTCGATTTCTTCTTTTATTTTTATTTCTTTAATGCCGTTGATTTCACTCAAGGGCACATTAAGTATTGGATCTTTAATTGCACCAACGAGCGCGCTTACTTTTTCTTCTGATAACAACTTTAATCCCCCTTTTAGTTGTTTTAATACTATTCATTATGTATTATTTTAACATTCGAATTCAGTATAAACGTTTTATAATTATAAAAAAAGCAGTTAGCTCAAGCCTTTACACTGAGCAAACTGCTAAATTTTATAATTTACGGCTATTGGTAGTCTTCTTTTCTTGAATAAAAAATGAGCATATAAATGCAATGATAATGAAAGCAGTTACGACCATAAATGCTAAATCTACTCCTGCCGCCACAGCTTGTCTTTGAGCTACTACCTTACTCGTTTCTTGAGAAATAGAAGATTGTATCCATTTAGCACCAATACTCATCAATGTTACCATTAGTCCAGTCCCCAGGGATCCAGCCATGACGCGTGCAAAATTCATAATAGCTGTTCCGTGCGAAATATCTTTATTGTCGAGCACGTTAATCCCTGTGGTATTAATTGGCATCATTAGTAAAGAGATTGCTACTAATCTTAACGCATAGATTATAACTAGAAACATATAAGATGAATCATACTGCAAGAAACATAATGGTAACGTAGCTAGTATGAGTAGAATAAATCCAGTATAAACGAGTGGTTTAAGACCATATTTATCATAAAACTTTCCAGTAAATATAGATAATATACCATTTAATATTGCGCCAGGCATAATGACCATACCTGATAAAAACGCAGACAATCCTAAACTATTTTGCACATATAATGGAATAAGTAATGCAGGACCGACATTCGTCATCATTAAAATCATAGAAGTAATCGTACTAAATGTAAAAACTCTACTTTTAAATACGCGCAAGTTTAAAATAGGATTATCGATGTGTAGCTGTCTATAAATAAAGATACCTACAATCGTGAGACCAATTACAAATGAAACTACGACTAATAAATTAGTAAATCCTAAGTTGCCCGCACTACTAAATGCATATAATATCAATCCAAAACCAAGTGTTGAATATATCACAGAACGCTTATCCAACATCGTATATTTAATGTCATTATAACTCGTTAAAGCGCTACATCCGAAAATAAAAATAACAGCTGAAATAGCCACAACTATTATGAATGGCACACGCCAACTCGTATTATCGATGATTAATCCCGAAAATGCAGGCCCTATCGCAGGTGCCATTTGAATGACTAAGCCAGCTAAACCCATGGCAAAACCTCTTTTTTCTTTTGAAAATAAAGAAAATAAGGTGAATTGCATCAAAGGCATGATAACGCCGGCTCCCATAGCTTGAACTACTCGGGCGATCATAAGCACTGCAAAATTAGGTGCAATTGCTGCAATAATAGAACCTAATAAAAATGTTCCCATAGAGGCAATGAATAAAGTCTTACTTTTAACTCTATCCATCAAGTATGCAGTCAGTGGAATCATTGTCCCATTAACTAGCATAAACCCCGTTACAAGCCATTGTGCTATATTTTCACTGATATTTAACTCTCGCATAATGTGAGGAAGTGCAGTATTTAACAGTGTTTGGTTAAGAATCGCGATGAATGCACTAAGTAACATTACTGCTACAATGATATTTCGTTTATGTTTAGATATCGATTCAGCCACCATATTACTTCCTTTCATCAAAGTAAACTATTTAATTATTTTTCCAATTTCTGTCTTATTAAACAAGGGTTTTGCTCACATTATGAGTTACGTTGATTTCTATTTAAATTTTCACTATCAGGATAAAAGACAATTTTACACATATATAAAAAGCCAATAATGAGCATAATTACCCAAAAATCTATTTTAATATATGCGTAGTTAATATGAATGACAAAGTAAAAAAGAATGGTTGTTACTACATATGATATGAGATGAAAGGTACCACCATTAAAATAATCATTTTCTGGTAATTTTTTTCTAAAATAGTCCATTAAATGTTCTATAGCAAAAAAGATAAAATAACCAAAAACAATGTAGCTACCATAATATATTAAATTGTCTATGAAACTTTTATCATAATCAAAACTTCCTAGATGAAAGTATATGAGCAAACGACTTAAACCAAACAGCCCAAACCCTAAGAAAGTTAAAAATACTGCTCCGGAGACAACAAAGACAGC
Organism: Staphylococcus sp. HMSC62D11; assembly: GCF_001839145.1. NCBI lineage: Bacteria > Bacillati > Bacillota > Bacilli > Caryophanales > Staphylococcaceae > Staphylococcus > Staphylococcus sp. HMSC62D11. The sequence continues at coordinate 3,526 of NZ_KV840207.1, forward strand.
AAAAACTAATAATGTTACTAATATGTTGTTATTAAATCGTTTCATTCTTTCTGCCTCCTCCTAAAATTATACAATAGTATTTTAACACTATTTAGTAGCTATTGATATGGAAAGACCGCCTATCATAATAGATAAACGGTCAGATGAAAATTAATCATGCTGTTCTTTATACGTCCATGACCATGAAATCATTAAAATAATCATTAATATAACAATACTTCCTAAAATGTTCTGTAAATTTGCTCCAAACAATCCATGTGTCGTTGCATATAAGTACCCCATCAAAGAAGAACCTACTGAGGAGCCCAAGTTTTTAGTCAGAGCATAAAATGACATCATTTTTTTCATATATATAGGACTTGTTTCTTCTTGCACGATTACACTATCCTTTGTATAAACAAATCCAAAGCTTAAACCAGCAAAAATCACCGCAGTCGCAATGAGCAATGGTAAATCTAAATTTAAATAGATAATTATACTCGCAACAAGTAGCACTGTAAACGCTCCAATATACAGCATTTTTCTACTACATAAATTTTCAATTTTAGCCAAATTAAAATTCAAAATAATCCAAGCTACAGATAAAGGAAATATGATGAAACCACTTTGCAATGGAGATAATCCCAAATGATCTTGCAAATAGATTGGAATATATAAATTATAGCCCATGAGCGAAAGTGCAATAACAAAGTCTGTAATAAATACTAACGTTATTGATCGATTAAATTCAACAATAGGTAAAAAAGGTTGCTTTATTTGCGCTTCAAATTTAAACAAACCGAACAATACAATGACAGCTAATAGAATACTTATAATATTTATTACTATCATATGTTGATAAAGTAGTCCTATCATTAATAACAAAATAAATATATAAAATAATGTAATGCCTTTAACATCAAAGTTAGACGCTTTAACTTCCTGTTCATTAGGAAAGTGGTAAGTTATAAAGACAAGTATAATAGCAATGATAGCAATAGGTATATTAATAAAAAATAGCCAATGCCATGTTGCAAATTCTAAAATGCCTCCCCCAAGTACAGGGCCAATAATACTAGAGACACCCCAAACACTACCAACTATACCCATAATTTTATATCTTAGAGGAATTTCAAATGCTAATTTTGGCACAATTTGAGTTAACGACATCATTACCCCTGCACCAAGTCCTTGAATAGCTCTTGACGTAATTAAAAATGCAAATGTTGGACTAAGGCCAGACATTAAACTTCCAAGACCAAATAAAAATAATCCTGTTGCAGCTATGTATATAATTTTGTATCTAGTCAGCAATTCTCCAACAATAGGATTGGCTATTACAAGAGCAACAAAATATATTGTAAAAACTAATGATATATTGTTTCCAGCATGGAGGTCTTCTCTTATAGTAGGCATGGCTAAAGAAATAATCGAAGTTTCAATTGCAGCCATAAACATTGTTAAAATCAGGGCAACAACCACACCAATTGATTTTAATCTCATATTAGATACCTCCCTTTCTTTCAAAATATTGCCTATATATATTATCAATGTTTGTAATTAAAGTATATATCACTGCTTAATTATCTTCTTAAAAATATAAAAAATAAGACTGATGGCCTATATGCTAAGACCACCAATCTGTTAATTTATATTATTTATTACATAAAATAGAGGATAGCAATTAAATGGAAAAGTGACGCAAGTACAATAAATAGATGCCATATCATATGAAAATAATTTCTATTCTTTTGAGCATAAAACCAGGCGCCAATAGAATACGCAACTCCACCTAGAAATATAAATAAAATAAACCAAAGCGATGTTCTCATTAAAATGATAGGAAGAAAAATGACGCCTACCCATCCCATTACAAGATATACGATTAAGCTTAATTTAGGATTAACACGGGTCGCAATTGATTTGTATAGAATACCCCAGATGGTTGTTCCCCATAATAAAGTAAATACGGCCCAACCAATCCATCCTCCTACAACATGTAAAAGAACTGGCGTATACGTCCCTGATATTGCAACATAAATCATACTGTGGTCGATAATCCTCAACACATATTTATGAATACTATTATTTTTCATTGTGTGATAAATGGTTGATGATATAAACATTAAGAAAATGCTAATAACAAAAATTGAAACACTTAAAGACTGTAGTGCACCACCATCATTATAACTATGCACTGCTGCATAAGGTAAGATAAGCAACGTCAGAAATGCTGCAACTCCGTGCGAAACAGCATTACCTATTTCTTCTCCAAATGTTAGTGGGATGATGTCTTTAAAACTTTCTACTACTGAATCCTTTGACTTCTTAATTGATATGTGAGGCATCTCTATATCACCGTCCTATGAAATAATATTCATTCGTTCTAAATCAGCTGTCGCTGTAGCTACACTATCTTTACCTTCTTTATTCTTCAACGGTGAAAACTCTTCATCGCGTTCAACTTGTAACGTGATAAAGCTTGTTGCATAACGGAATATATCAAAATAAAATAATTCGAATTTAAGCGTTGGCTTTTCAACTATACCAAAATCTTCATCTAACTGTTTTAAATTTTTAATAGCTAAATGATAAGGTAAATCATAGTTAACAGCTTGATTAATAAAAGCAAGTTTAAATGCATGTATACCAATATTGGCATTATTAAGCTTATTTGCCAATTGCTCATCTAACTCTGAATATTCTAGCACGGTATCTTTACAATCTTTATTAACTAAACGTCCAACACTTTCGCCTTGCTTAGGCTGAATAGATTTAGTTGTTATGTCTAAATCGTGCACAACAGTGAAACCAGCAAATAGCGGATCAAGTACTTTCACTAATACATTATCTATATTATTTAAGAAAATATATTTAACGCCATTATCCATCATCTGATCTAAATACCCGGCTTTTTTCAGTGATTTAAACACCCCACCATTACCATTTGGTGTTTCCATGATATAGCCTTGTTTATTAAGAACCAGCTGACCTTGCTCACTCAACGCTACCATGTTGTCTTGTTTGAAGAAATGGACATTTTCAGCATTAAAACCAAAGAATTGATGATCTTCAAAATATGTAACTGTAGCCTCATGATTAATATCACTTGTCATGATATACCAGTGAATTAAATGTCCAGTTTGATGTTGTAATTTCAATAATTGACGTGCTTGCAATTCAAATAGACTTATTCCTTTAATTTCAAAAGAACCTTTAGGACCTTGATAACCTAACCTTGTGCCTTGTCCCCCAGCCATTAATAATACCGCAAACTCACCATTTCTTATTGCTTCTATACCTTTTTGCTCATATGCATGTTTATCTTTATCATTCATAGCTGCTTGATTTACATAATTAATCTCTGAAATATCATTAATATCATCTATTTGTCGTCGATTAACATATAGATCTTGATATAATGCTTGTATTTCAGCCAAATCTAATGAATCAACCTTCTCCTCTAATTGCTCTTTTTCATTATTACTCATTAATTTTTCATATTCACATAAATGTGCTTGATTATATTTTTCAAGTTTATTTTTATCCAAAATGCTAATACGCTCCTTATGTAAATTACATATCAAATGCTGCTATTGATTACAACATTGTCAATAATAATTTATATTCATTTCAAATCACATCATAATATAAAACGCTTTGGAAGCGGAACAGAATCCATTATGAATTTGTTGTGCTGCCCTGGCAAGATTGACTTGCATTGAAAAAAGCTTAGTATTAGCGTATTTTCAATCTTAGTCAACTACTACCAAGATTTAGTTCATAACTTAAAACATAATGATGTCCCTAGCTCATGCAAAGTATTTTCCTATATAAAAGAAAAAATCCTCAAATGCGGGTTGAAATAAAGTATATGCTGCACCGACTGTTAACGCAGTAGCCAGTGATAAATCCATCCATCCCCCTGTTTTCACGGTAATTGGAAAGTGAATATTCTGAGGAAGTGGATAAAATAATTGAACTCCTCTAGGTGTTAACATATCTAGTATAACATGAGATAGCAATCCCCCGATAATTGAAACTAAATAATACAATGGACTATGAATTAAGACAAGCGCAGATGCAATTAAAAAAACGAATATAAGCGAGTGTGTGAAAGTGCGATGACCAAAAAGTAATCTTATTATAAAACTTATTAATTTTAATCTTCTTCCAATTTTACTTCTCATATGGCATATATCTGGCAATAAACTTGCCATTGTAGCTAAACACATGACAGTAACAGTAGTAAATATATCTGTTTGATAATACTGTGTTGTCCATGCTCCTACTAAAAGACCACACGATGCATGTGTCTTTCCCGTCATAGTTCACACTCCCTTTTCTTTCAAATATAATAGCATAATTTGACCCTAAAAGCGAACATACTTTCGCTCAAATAATTAGTATGTCACAAATTTAAAAAAGTATCACATAAATACTTGAAAACGATTGCAATTTGCATTATTATTAAATTACAAATTGTTAAAAGGAAGTGTTCTATAATGGCAATGACAGTAAAAAAAGATAATAATGAAGTTAGAATTCAATGGCGTGTTGCAGATATTAAAATTCCAACACAAGATATTAAAAACATTTCACAAGACCAAGATATACATGCTGTTCCTGAATTAGATGAGAAAAATATTTCTCGCATTGGATCTACATTCGGTAAAACAAATCGCGTTATTATAGATACTAACGATCACGAATATATTATTTATACACATAACGATCAAAAAGTTTATAACGAACTTACAAAATAACATTTTATAAATTAGCATAGAAGCATTTAGAGCAGTCTGAGACATCATTATGTTTTAGACTATGAACTATATGGCAGCAGTTAGCGGGGCGGGGCTACGAATTCATAATGAATTCTGTTCCGCTCCCCTCATTTTACGTTAATTTAATAAATAACATCCATTCATAAAAAAAGCATACGTAGTTAAAGCCTTATCAGCTTTTTTACGTATGCTTTTACAATTTTTATAACTCATTTTATTACAAAAATAAATGTGCCATTAAAGAAATAATTGGTAACGTAATCAATGTTCTTATTAAGAAAATCATAAATAACTTCCCTACACTTACTGGTATTTTAGAACCTAAAATAACACCGCCAACCTCAGATAAATAGATAAGTTGAGAAATACTTAAAGCACCTACGACAAATCGAGTTATTTCACTATGAGCACCTTGAATTAATATTGAAGGTAAAAACATATCCGCGAAACCAATTATCAAGGTTTGTGATGCTGCAGCAGCTTCCGGAATTTGTAAAATATTTAATAATGGAATAAATGGTTTTCCAATAAATTCAAATACCGGTGTGTAATTAGCAATTATAGTCGCTATTGTTCCGATTGCCATAACCACCGGAAGTACAACAAACCACATATCAATAACCGTTTTAAAGCCAGATTTGAAAAAATTAATAAAACCAGGCGCGTTTAAACCTACTTTCGTCGCTTCTTCTAAGCCATAGCCTAAAGCACTTTTACCCTCTGGCAAATCTTCATCATGAATTGAACCGTTCGTATCTTTAGCATATTCATCTGGAATTGTGTTTAACGGCCAAATTCTTGGCATAATAACAGCTGCAATTAAACATGAAAGTATGACAGATGAATAAAATAATAAGAACCTAGATTCCATGCCAACCGTTCCAGCTATAACAATTGCAAATGTAATAGAAACAACACTAAACGTTGTTGAAATTACAGTTGCCTCTCTTTTTGAGTAAATACCTTTTTCATATTGTTTACTGGTAATGAGCACTCCCACAGTACCATCTCCAATAAATGAGGCCAAGTTATCTACTGTTGAACGACCAGGTAAAGTAAACAATGGTCTCATGACCGGTCTAAACACAGGCCCTAAAAATTCTAACAAGCCATAGTCCATTAAAAATGGTAAAAATAATGCTGCAAAGAAAAAAACTGCAACCAATGTAGGTAATAAATCGGAAAATATTAATCCACCTGTTTCATTTGAATAAATCACATGAGAGCCAAATTTAAAATAAGTCATCCAGACAAAACATACTGCTAATACTCTTAATATAAGCCAGCCCCATTTAACATTAAAAGCACTGTACATTAACCCTTCTGGATTCAATTTATTCTTATAGAATGTAGAACATAAAATAGATAATATCCCAGAAAGCGTAACAATAAACAAGATGATTAGCGGCATGGCCTCTCCTAAAAGAGATTTAAGTGCGCCTGCTAAATAAGCAACCGGTAACGTTGTGGTTTTTTGACCATCTTGTACAACTGGTACTGGAATTAAAAATAAAATGATACCTATGATGGACATCACAATAAACTTTGCGCGACCTCTAATAATTTCTTTCTTCGAATAACCTTCCATTTAAACACCTTTTCTATTTATATATTGTGTCTACTATATACATTCATTTTGCATTTAGAGTCTAAACAATCCCCATAAAGCAATTAATAATTTTTGTAAATGCATTTTTATGAAATTTTTCGTATTAATAAACTATATCTTATTTTACCTAAATCTTCAATACCTAAAAAAAGATTGAAATAATATGTCACAAATTGTTACATCCATAAATGTTAAACATTAGATATTACAAATTGCTAAATACTATTTCAATCTCTTAAGTGATTATAATTTTTTCAATAAAAATAGGAAATATGGCACGCCAATAATTGCTATTATGACACCTACTGGGATATCTAAAGGTGGATGTATGCCTCTGGCTAAAGCATCACTGAATAAAATAAGTGCTGCACCTATAAGACCAGACATCAAAACAATATGCAAATAGCGTTGTCCGACAATTGAACGCGCAATATGCGGTGCAATTAATCCTAGAAAACTAATACCACCCACTACTGAAATCGATGCACCTGCAAGAACTACAGATAATATCAGTAATGTCATTTTTAAACCTTTTACTTTGGCACCTAATGCGATTGCCAACTGATCTCCCAAATTTAAAATATCAAGTTGATAACTTAAAATTAAAATCAGTGGAATTGCAATGATAAACCATGGAAAAATCGCCAATACATTTTCAATCGTATGCCCATATAAGCTACCAGTTAGCCATAATAAAGCATTATTTGCATCCATAGGATTTCGTATTAGTAGAAACTGTACAATTGCTGTACAAATCGCACCAATTGCTAATCCAATAAGTGCTAAACTAGACCCTTTTACATTAAATCTAGATATGAGAATAGACAAAATCAAACTAATACATAGCGCACCGATAAATGAACCCACTGGTAATAAAAACAAGGGTGCTGATGGAAAAACCATTATAAGTATAACCGCAGCTAAACTTGCACCTTTAGAGATACCGATAACATCTGGAGATGCTAACGGATTTCTAACTACACCTTGAATTATCGCACCTGAAATCGCTAGACTGCAGCCAACGAGTAAACCTAATAATGTTCTTGGAATACGATATTCATTTAAAATAAAGTCATCAAAAGTGAACATATGTTTTAACGCATAAATGGGTGAAAACATAGTAGAACCGACACATAAGCTACTGACAAATGCAATCAATAGCACAATCAGCACAATAGTATAACGTCGAATTAGTACTTTTTTAGTCAATTCTTTTCACCCCTTTTAACGTAAATAATAGGAAGTATATAGCGCCGACAAACGACGTCACAATACCTACTGGAGACTCAAATGGAAATGTAATAAGTCTACTTAGTACATCGGAAAGCAGTAATAAATCGGCACCAATGATAAACGTTAAAGGAATTAATACTGAATAATTTTGTCCTACATAGTGTTTAACAATATGAGGTACAATTAATCCGATAAATCCGATTGGCCCAACAATAGACACAGACGTACCTGCAAGTACAACGATTAATAAACCAGCTATAATGCGAACTAACTGTGTTTTTTGACCCAATCCTTTGGCGATGTCATCTCCTAGATCCATAATACTAAGCTGTCTACTAATCATCAATGTAACAACCACCGCAACAATAATCCATGGAACAACTGCCAATAATTGCGTCCATTTTAAACCATTTAATGAACCTACAAGCCAAAACATTACTGTATCGTTTGAATCTTCATTTAATAAAATGATACCTTGCGTTAAGCTGCTAAAAAAGAGATGAATTGCCATTCCAGCAAGCGCTAGTTTAACGGGTGTGATTTGACGTGTCGATCCGGATAAAACATATACCGTTAAACCACCTAAAAATGCGCCTAAAAATGCTAATGGTGTCGCAAAATTTCCTAATGAAGGCACTAATACTGTTACTAATACAACAACAAATGAAGCGCCTGCGTTCACGCCGAAAATTTGAGGTGAAGCTAGCGGATTTCTAGTCATTGCCTGCATTAGCAAACCTGCGAGTGCCAATGCACCACCTATAATTAAGCCCCCAATCATTCGAGGCATTCTTACATTATGAATTAAAAATGTAGCTCTTGATTCATGTGTCGTAAAAAAATAATCTATCACATCGTGAAAATGTATTTTGGATGATCCAACCGCTAAATTAAAGTAGATACAAATAAAAAGAAAGCACAAGCTCACCACATAGGTGAGCATAGTGCGTTTCTTGTTTTGTTTTTCGATAGCGGATTGACTAGATAGTTTTGTCATAGTCTTTCCTTACCACCTTACTTTTGCTCTTTCGTTGATAAATCTACAATTTCTTTCGCCATTTGTTCTGAAGAAATTAAACCACGTGCACGTGCCCATAAGTCTCTATCTACAACATCAACACGATTATGTTTAACTGCATCTAATTTTTTCCAGACTGGATCTTTTTGGAATTCTTTATATGATGGTTCTTCTGGACTTGCTTTATCTGTCATGATAAACATTCTTTGTGGATTAACATCTGCAAGTGTTTCTGAATTTAATTTCAAATATGGTCCTTGTAAATATTTACTTAAACCTTTCGTTACATCATCATTTAGTGCTTCTTTGAAACCTAACTCACCTAAAAGTTGTCCAACATATGAGCTACTAGGGTGTGCTAGTAAACCTGATTTAGATGCAACAGCAGGTAATACTTTTTCATTTTTGTCAAATTTGATTTGCTTTTTATATTCTGCCATTAATTTATTATGTTTGTCTAAGCGTTTTTGACCTTGTTTTTCTTTATTCAATGCTTTGGCAATCGTTTTATAAGCGTTTATGTTTTCTTTATAGTCCCCATCAAAGCTTTTCAACATCACTGTTGGTGCAATTTTATTTAATTCTTTATAAATACCTTTATGACGCTGACTATCAGCAATAATTACATCGGGTTTTGTTTTACTAATTTCTTCTAAATTAGGCTGTTTACGTGTCCCTACTGATGTATAGCCTTTGATTTTATCACGTAATGGTTTGATTATGCGATTTGGTTTGTTATCATCTGCCACACCCACCGGTTTAACATCTAAAGCAGCAAGTGCGTCAATGAATGAGTATTCTAGGACTACTACACGTTTTGCATCTTTAGGAACCTTGACATTCCCTTGTTCTGTTTTAACTTCAATCGTATCTTTTGAAGACGATTTTTTATTAGAACTACTTGATCCATTATCACTGACATTGCCACAAGCAGCAGCAGTTACTAATAAAAACAGTAGCCCAATGATACTTATGTATTTCCAAGCCTTCATTCCATGTCACTCCTTAATTATAGTATTTACATTATATAGTGTATTGATAACGATTATCAATGTCAACCTAATTTTATTAAAATTTATATAGAGAAAATATGTTGTGTAAATACAAATGTTATTTATTTTATCTAAAATATTTCCTATTGATTAAAGACTGAAACAAGGATAAGTCAAGCATAGATTCTGGTAAAACAGTCTGGGACAGAATTCCTAGAAAAATACTGAGCGGGACAGAATTCATAATGAATTCGTAGTCCCGCCCCGACAAGGTTGACTAGGATTGAAAAAATTTGGTATAAGCTTATTTTCAATCCAGTCAACAACTAACAATGGAAACTTCAACATTAATCCGTTACATTATTTACAGATATAAGTCTTAATATAACAGTTTCTGTTACTGTTTATGTTCTTAAACATATGACAATCAAACTAATTATCACAATTTATACCAATCATATCCTTTATTGGTCTGCTTCTTAATTTTTTAGATGTTGATGGTGTTGATGACATTGTCGCATCGTATTTTTATCAAAATTTGCAATTAACGCATTTATAAGGTCATCATTTACATAATTCTTTTCTAAATGGCGCATATACATTGACTGGGTTAGTGCTTCATGACCTAAAGTAAAGGTTATGGTATCGCCTAATTGATAGCCATCTTGATTATTTAAGTCAATCATTAAATAGTCGCTTGATGCACCTATAATTTTCAATTCTTTATCCATCGGTTGAATGTTGTTAGTCACTGTATCTATATAACCAATATTGACGATAGCTTGTAAATATGACTGCTTTGTCTCCATATTTACTCTTGGCTTAATTTCGATAATTTGCGCTTCTAACGTAATCGCATGTTGATATAAATTAGGCATAGGCTGACCTGACGTAGTATTTTCACCCCTAAATAATGTATCACCAATGCGTAGGTCATTAATTTTTCCTAAGTCATTATACATTAATTGTGGCAACATACTGGAATTGCCCCCAGAGATAAGTTTTAAACGATATCCAAGTTCTTTCTCTACCGCACAAATAAATTGATTCATCGTAAAAATATCATCATCACTAGGTGCCTCAGATTTAAAACTCATAAAATTAAATGCCAAGCCAATAACTTTGATATGTTTTAAAGACATAATTTCATGTAAATATTGCAACACATCATAGGTTAAAACACCTTCACGTCCATCTTTCCAGTCCACCATCAACACAATTTGATGCGTAGTCCCTAAGGTCTGTGCAACCTCATTTAAACGATATATTGACGTTAGTTCTGTTTGAACACTTATCTTAACATGCTGAATAATCTCTTTATCACAGTCTTCTGCATGGGATTTCAACAGGATAAAATTTACATCTGGATCACCAAATCGCTGAATATTAGCTAATCTTGAATCTGCTATTTCAGTTAATCCTACTTGCTTCAAAACCTTCAAAATTTCACGATCACCTGCAATCGCTGTGACAACTGGTGTAAAGTTAATATCTTTTGAAGCTAAAAAAGACTGCAATACTTGAGCATTATATTTAATTTTAGCTAAATTAATATTCAATTTAGGCATGAGCTACACCTCACTTTCTAATGGATTATCAAATTCTATACATTTTTCACGTGCAAGTTCAGGATATAGGTATTGTTGAAATGAGGAATGATCTTTAACTTTCGCTCCAAAAAACACCTTTTTTAAAATATCTGCATGTGGTCTAGTGTCATCTATTGCCGTATAAATCACTTGCTGAACAATGCCGTATAAACCATGTTCTGTAATACCTTCATATTGTGTAAAATGATGAACTAATTCTGCAAGATGATACTGTATAACCGTTCGTTGTAAGTTAGCAACAACTTCTTCGATTGAAGCACTGTATATATCATGATGCGTCAGTCTTAAATCTGAGAATTGTTGACATAGTGTTGGCATATGAATACTTATTCCATTTATATCTCTAAAAATAAATTTCATTTGATAATCATTGCCTAAATGTACAATGATATTTTGCATGCTAGCATCTAATGCTACCCCATAATCTTGGATAGCATTAATTAATGGCGTCAATAAAGTATCACTATATGAAGAAATAAAATGTATCACACTTTCTTGTGTGACGCCGTTACCAAGCCATTCTAAATAGCTATCAATAACTGTATGTTGATCAACCGGATTAGTATTAACTAAACTTGAAGAAGCAATAGTAGATCCTGGTTCAAAGATAGCTGGCTTCTGATTGACACTACAAGCTAATTGGCTTGAATGTTCAATATCTGCCTTTACATGTGATACAAAAGGCTTACATGTAACTTCTAAGTCAGAATCATCCTTAAAGATATGTTGCAAAATTTGAGTTATTTTTGGTGCATCTTCCATAGTTATAAAACAATCTCTACGAATTGAATGAATATCTCGAACATCAACTGATACTTCAACTTGATAAGGTTGATGTATTAAATCTAATGTCTTAAATGATTCAGTAGCTTTAGCTTCAATTGTTAAAGGCGTTGGCAACAACCAGTTTTCACTAACCCATGATTCAAAAAATTTTGCAATGACATGCTTATATTGCCATGGATGGACAATCATAACTCGATAGCGATCCAATTTAAGACCCAACGGTTCAATATAGCGCTTAAGTTTACTTCGATATTGAGGAATAACTTGATTTAGAATAAACTGACTATCGTTATTTATTGTAGCTGTCTTGATTTTATCTTGATGCACGAGCATTATCGGTAAATGAATTGTTTTTTCAAATTCTGCCGTATATTTTTTTACTGCCTCTATGGACATAGGTAATTTCATTTTCTCAAGCGGCTGAAGCGCTAGCCCTTCAGTCACTAAACTTTCAGAATACATCAAATCTTGCGTGACACCATTATCAGCTAAATGCTGTAACCAAGTAAAAAAATTTAATGCCTCTGGTAATCTAGCAAATGTCATACTTTGAGTAATTACATCGTGTCGATGTTCAAAATGTTTATAACTTTCAATTAAACAATCTCTGCTATGGATAAGTTCTTTAGAAAGTTTTGTAGATATTTTTATACTAAAAGAATCTCTTAATATATCAATAAGTTGTTCAACTGACATGATTGAATTCTTATGATTACCACATTGATAAATAATATCTTGTGTGAACTCAAACCGTTGAAATGAACTTTTTCTAATGACAGTCATATAAAGTACATGACAATGATATTGAATTTCTAGTTGCTGAGGGCTTTCTGTAATCTTAGTACCTTGTGCAAAAAGACGTTCTTTGATTAAAGTATTCATAAGTCGAAATTGGATATTTTTATCAGCACGCACCTTAATGTGATGTTTTATCATGCCCTGCCTCCATCCATTTACTTCATTATAGTTTTATCTATGTATATCAATTGTTCAATTGATAATAATTATCATTATCACTAACATGGATTATACAAATAAAATGCTTATTTGTAAAATTTTTTCATATCAAGTATTGAAGTAATCACACCAAATTTTTTGTACACAAAAACGCGCTTCGATTTTATCTATCGAAGCGCGTAATATTATTTATTTAATGATAACTTATTGTAAGCCTTGTCTCTCTTTATTATTGTTATCATTGTTTTTTTCATTTTTTTGTTGCCATTCTTTTTTAGTCATAACGTCATCAACTTGCATATTCACTTCAACAACGTCTAAACCAGTAATATATTTTACTTGTTCTTTAACTAAATCAGTGACTTTACGGAAAATTTTAGGTGCAGATTCACCATATTCTAGAATAACTTTTAAATCTACAGCTGCTTGTTTTTCTCCAACTTCAACTGATACACCAGTAGTGACATTGTTTCCACTTGAGAACGCATTAGAGAAACTATCAGCAATACCACCTTTCATATCTAGAATACCTTTAACTTCACGAGCTGCAATTCCGGCAATTTTTTCAACAACTTCATCGGAAAATGTTAATTTATTTTCAAATTGTGGTTCTTGATTTTGTTGTGCTTGTTTTTGTTGCTCTTGTCTTTCTTTTTCGTTAACACCCGTTTGATTATCATATGCTTGTTTAGCTTTGTTATTATCTACAGTCATAGTCATTCTCCTTTTAATTTTATTTGATTTAATAATTGATGAATTTTTTCACTTCGTTTATTTTGTTAACTCCATCTATTTAAAAAATTCATAAAATCTTGAGTACGGTCTTTAATATACCCAATGCCAATACCTATTAAACATAAGACAATGATTAAAATTGTCTTCCAGAATCCTAAAGTTAGGAATAAAATTGCTATGAGTAAAAAGGCAAAGAATCCAATGATACGCCATTTATATGCTTTAATCATATTAATAATGTGTTGGCTAGAATCTTGTCCATTATGATTATTATTGTCAGCCATATTATCCCTCCCTTACAATACGCGAGGACCAGATGTTTTTTGGTCTCTCACATTTACTTCTAATTTTCTTACTGGAATTTCGGCAAAATATTCAATGTTTTGCTTAATGTCTGAACGAATACCTTCAACTAAAGAAGTTGCCTGAACATCATTCGGTACTAAGAAATCCGTTTTAACATCGATATAAGATTTGTCTTTTTTGTTATATAGCTTTGTAATCACATTAGGTTGTCGAACTTGGTCATAATTTTTTAGAGTGTCATAAGCTGTGCGTTCAATTGCTTTTCTTGAGATGTATACATGACCATCATCAAAATCTTTATATAAGCCAGGTTTTCTATAGGTTGGTTTAAAAATGCTAAATACTAAAATTAAACCAATCAATATTAAAAACGCAGCTAATCCAATTAATAGTGGTTGGAACCAATTGAATTGTAAGAAATAGTCTTGATATTCTGAAATACGACTATCTTGTATATACATAAACAAGAGGAAGCCAACAATAACCACTATTAATAGGCCGAGGATGAAATTTTTCAATCTTTTCACCTCAAAGCACCTCCTTAGCTATTGTTGTATGAATTATTTATTATGGTTTACCCTTAATTAAATTTAAAAAACATTAATACATTCTATAAAAACATTTTTCTAAATTTATTATTAAGAGTAATTTATTTCCACCTTATGATTATTCCCAATTTTTTGATTTGAAAACCTTTTATTACTAAATATTAATGACAATATGATAAATATTTTGATTAGGCTTATATTGTCTGCCGTTTTAGAACACACAAATCATTTATATTTAGAGATTAAATGCTTGATAATGGTTATTAAAAAACATTCCTTTTTTTGTTCAAAAAAATACCATGAAGCATTAGGATTTACGTCTAACACTTCATGGTTCCAAACAACCCAAAACATATTTATTTTTTAAGCTATGAACTAAATATTGTAGTTGACTAGGATGGAAAATACGCTGATACCAAGCTTTTTTCAATCCTAGTCAATCTAGCCGAGGCGGGACTACAAATTCATAATGCATGCTGTCCTCGTCCCTCTTTTGTCATTTCAATGGATTAATATATATTCAAAGCCTCTTATAGCTTAATCACAAGTTTTCCTATCATTTGATTGCTTTCAATAATTTGATGCGCATCATATAAATGCTCAGCTGATAAGCCCTCAATAACTTTTGTTGTTGTAGGTTGATAGATACCCGCTTCTATTTTCTTTGCAACATCTGTCAGATACTCTTGATGCTTAATCATATCATCTGTATTAAATACTGGTCTCGCAAACATAAATTCATGTGTTAACGTAAGACTTTTGGGCTTTAATGCATTTAAATCTTGCTTTTCTTTAAATGCCACAATGGTTGCTATCTTTCCAAGCGGTTTTACAAGTTCAATCATCGTATTGTAATACATATCAGTATCGTATGTACAAAAAATAAAATCTACAAATTCACCATGTTCACTGTGCAATTGTTGTACTAAATCATCATGATGATTTAATACGATATCCGCACCCATCTTTAATGACCATTGAATAGATTCTGGTCGAGATGCCGTAGTTATAACTTTTAAACCATATGCTTTAGCAATTTGTGTTGCAATACTACCGACACCACCTGCACCGTTAATAATTAATATTGTCTTATGTTGATTAAGCTCAGGATCAGTAGCAATGTTAAATACATCAAAAAGTACTTCTGATGCTGTAATTGCCGTTAATGGCAAGCTTGCACTCGCTTGGGCAGAAATATTTGTTGGTGCTTTAGCTATTAGACGCTCATCTACAGCATGATATTCAGCATTTGCACCGGGTCTTGATGATGTGCCTGCATAGAATACGACATCTCCAATATCAAACATTGAAACCGACTGTCCTACAGCTTCAACTTTACCTACGGCATCATATCCTAAAATACGCTGTTGACCATTAATAGGTCTGATACGTGTTTTCCCATCTACTGGATTAACACTTATTGCTTCTACTTTTACTAAGACATCGTGTGCATTTAATACCGGCATATTAATGTCTGTTTCATAGAAAAAATTACCTTCACTTAATTCAAAGGGTCTATTTGCTATAATTGCCTTCATTTCATTCACCTCAAAGTTTTTCTAAGTTACTCAGAAACTTTTACGATTTGTTTACCAAAGTTATCTCCGGTAAATAAGTTTTTAAATGCTGTAGGTATTTCATGGAAACCATGCGCAATGGAAACTTCAGTTTTAATTTTACCTTCTTTAACCCATTGTGCTAATTGTTCACTTGCTTCTTTAAATGTATCCGAAAATTCTGCAACTAAAAAGCCTCTCATCATAGCTTGTTTTTTTATTAATGTTCCTTGAATACGTGGACCAATATCCCTTTCTGGATGATTATAAGATGATATAGCCCCACAAACCGGAATACGAGCAAAACGGTTTAAATGTTTAAATACTTCATCACTAATCGCACCACCTACATTTTCAAAATAAACGTCAACACCATCTGGAAGCGCTGATGCTAATGCCTCAGCAAAATCGTCTTTTTTATAATCAATACCTGCATCAAAACCAAGTGTTTCTGTTAAATAATTAACCTTTTTAGTACCTCCTGCTATACCAACCACTCGAGCACCTTTAATCTTAGCAATTTGACCAACAACTGCTCCGACAGCACCAGATGCAGCAGATACTACAACGGTTTCTCCAGCTTTAGGTTGACCAATATCCAGTAATCCATGATAAGCTGTTTGACCAGTCATACCCAGTGTACTTAAATATAATTCTAATGGCACATCTGTTGATGGTACTTTATTCACTTGATTACTTGGTAGCGTATGAAATCTTTTCCAAGGTAACATCCCAATAACAATATCACCTTTTGTAAAGTCATCACTCTCGGACACGACAACTCTTGCCAAAACATGACCAATAATTGGTTGATTTAATTTAAAAGGTTGTACATAGGAATCTGAAGGTGTCATTCTGCCTCGCATATACGGGTCAACAGAAATATATAATGATTCAATTTGAAGCTCACCATTTTTAGGCGTTTGAACATCAATATTTTCATATTTGAATGTTTGATCATTAGGTATTCCTTCAGGATATTGATTTAATACAATTTGTTCATTTTTCATGACAAAGCACCCTTTCTCTCTTTCTTTCAAGTATAGTAGTCAAACGCCAATAGCTCAATTTCATTGCTTTTAAAGTTAGGTATATCCAGTAATTCTATGATTTCTTCCATAAAAATTGGATTATTTCATTGGCAACTTTGTTATTTTCGTGAAGTTGACTATGTTGCGCCGTAGCACCAGTGTATTGTGACTCTTTATAAGATTTGGGACTGTCAGCCAATAAATATTTTAATGACTTTGAAGAACTGTTAGATACGCGACCATCAGAGTGCGTACCATCTTGGATATCACCGTAAATATTTAATACATCAATCTGTTTGTCTTTATAGTTATTTTTGAGACCAAGTAATTGTTGATAATTCTCTGTCATTTTACTCGGCTTCCCATTTTTATCAACACTAATTTCGTTTACCTTTTCATTAAAATTTAAAACACCATTAAATGTTCCCGCAATGTTTACTTCTTTATTAAGTTGAGGTAATTGCGTATCTTGACCATATAATTTCATAAAATAAGCAAAAGATAAGTTTCCCATAGAATGCGCGACAAAATTGTACTGCTTAATATGAAAGTCGTTTTTTAATTTAGTTAACACATTTTTGATATGACTTGCATTTTGCTTAACATTACCATTTTTATTATCTTTTAATTCTATTTTCACAATTGGATTAATTGCATTTTTAGCTAACTTTCCTTTAAACGTAATATCTCCATTCTTGTCTACAATTGCTGTTATGACTTGATTGGTCACACCATGATTTACAGCTTGTTGCACCATATATTTCTCTGAATTTGCACTGCCACCATAACCATGCAAAAATAATGTTGCTGTATGCGAATGATTATAACTTGAACTATTTTGTTTTGATTGTGAGGATGATTGACATCCATAAGTTAAAAATAACATCAACGTTAATATTGCTATGAGTAAACCTGTTTTTTGAAATTTCATTGATTATACCACATCCAATTATTTTGTATTCAGTATACCTAAGTTAGTAAAAATTGCCATGAAAAAAACTCATATACTGATGTCTATGACTAGATGAATTACCTTTGACTTTAAAATATCTACTACTTCAATATATTGCCTTTTCTATAATAGCATTTTATGTTTTACAGAATAAAAAACACCCATCACAAATTAATTGGATGAGTGTTCTTAATCATATTAGTTATTTTATTTCTTTTGATTCAGCTAATTCTTTATACCAATAAGCACTTTTTTTAGGATAACGTTCTTGCGTTTCGAAATCGACATAGAATAAACCATAGCGTTTTTCATAACCATTTGACCAAGAGAATACATCCATCAATGACCAAATGAAATAACCTTTAACATTAGCACCATCACGGATAGCGTCGGCTATTACTTCTAAGTGTTGTTTAACATAATCGATACGCGCATCATCATGCACAGTTTTTTCAGATTCTATAAATTCATCTTTATAACCTAAGCCATTTTCTGTGATATAGATTTTATGGTAATTCGGATATTCTTTAACTACACGCATAATTTGATCATATAAACCTTTAGGATAAATCATCCAATCCCAGTCCGTTCTTGGTACATCAACATCAAACTCACGTTGTCCTACGCCTTTAAGTTGATATTTAGAGCCACCTTTATCACCTGTAGCATTGTGTGTAATTTCAGATTCTCCATCATAACCTCTCATCCAATCACTCATATAGTAATTGATACCTAAGAAGTCATTTAAATCTTTGGCAGCATCTAATGTACGTAAATCTTCATCAGATATATCAAGCTTTCCTCCGTTTACAGAGAGGATGTGTTGCACACCTTCTCTAGTTTCACGTGAGTAATGACCTAAATAAGTTGCATCTAAAATAAACTTGTTATGAATAATGTCTTCTAATTCAGCAGCCTTTACATCTTCAGGATTAGTAGGATCATATGGGTATTTTGTTGGTAATGCATGTACAACACCAATCTCTCCAGAATAGCCATTATCTTTGAATAATTTAACTGCTTTTGCATGAGCTACCATCATATTGTGATGTGATTGGAAGACCTTTGCAAAATCATATTTAATACCTGGAGGGAACTTACCAACTAAATATTGACCATCGCCGATAGGTCCAATTTCATTGAACGTTGTCCAAAAGTTAACTTCTGAAAATTCTTCAAAACAGAATTTGGCATAGTCAACAAAATAATCAATCGTGTTACGATTTAAGAAATCACCATCTTTATGCAATGTTTCTGGAGTATCAAAATGGTGTAATGTCACAAATGGTTCAACATGACGTTTATGACATTCTTTAAATAAATTATGATAGAATGCTACACCCTTTTGGTTTACTTCGCCATAGCCATCTGGAAAGATACGTGACCATGCTATTGAAATTCTTATCCCATTCACTCCGAATTTTTCACTTAATTCTAAATCTACAGGATAGCGATGATAAAAGTCACTAGCAGGTTCTGCCGTATACCAATAATTTTCTTCTAAATACGTATCCCAGGCAACACGACCTTTACCGTCTGCTTGCGTTGCACCTTCAGCTTGATATGCAGCAGTTGCGCCACCGAAAATAAAATCTTCTGGTAATTTCTTCATTATACATTCATCTCCTAATTATTTTTCAAATTGTTTCTGAACGAATTCTAAAGCTGCTTGCCCATCTCGTGTTAAATTGATATATTCTACCCCTTGCGTTTTCGCAAGTTTAATACCTAATCTATCAGTGTCTTGTTTAATATCTTCATAGTTTGAAGCTACTTGAGGTGCTAAAATAATTAACTGATAATCTTTCATAATATCCATATGTGCACCGTAACCACCTGCTGCTGCTTTTACTGGCACATTGTATTCTTCAGCTGCTTTATTTAAAGCATTAGCTAATAAACCACTTGTACCTCCACCAGCACATAACACTAACACATTGGTTTCTTCATTAATGTTATTCGTTTGTGCGACATCAGCTTGATGTGTTTCCTCACTTGCTGTTACTTCACTTGCTCCAGCAGTTGCTAAAATTGCGTCTGCTTTTTTAGTATCAAAGTTAGCTGATACTTTTTCTTGTAATTCTGTATTTGCTTCTTTATTGCCTAGTTCTTCTTCTAAAATTTGCTCATCATATACTTTTACAAACGGATAATAAATAATGACGTCGACTACGATTAATACAATCGCTAAAACGAACGACCAAAAAGCAAAACCGGTACCCATCACGATACCTAAAGGACCAGGTGTTGTCCAAGGTAAAAATATACTAAAACTATTCATGCCAATGACATCAACAAAGAATTTGAAAATCCATACGTTAACAATTGGCGCAAATATAAACGGTATAAAGAATACTGGATTCAAGACTAATGGTGCACCAAATAAAATAGGTTCATTTACACCAAAGAAAGTAGGCACTACTGATGCTCGACCAATTGCTTTATTTCGTTTTGATTTTGTTAACCACATAAACATAAATGGTACAACTAATGTGGCACCTGTACCACCCATAGTTACCACGAACATTTGTGTCCCTGGTGTAATCACTTTGTCTGCATGCTCACCAGCTTGTAATAAATGCAAGTTGGCTTCAAGGTTTGCATACGTAATCGCTGCAATTGCCGGTTCAACTATAGAAGGACCGTGAATACCTACAAACCAGAAGAATGCAAATGCACCAAAGATAATTGTTACACCTACCCAACCGTCTGCAGCAGTGAACAATGGCTCAAACACTTTTAACACTGAATTGGCAACATTGGCATGAATTGTTGCTCTTGAGAGTAAATCTAAGCCATATAAAATTAAGATAACTGCAGATAAAGGGAAAATGTCTTTAAATACTTGCGAAATATTTGGTGGCACTTCTTTCGGCATTTTAATTGTGATGTTACGTTTAATAAAGAAATTATAAACAATAACTGTCACAAAGGCAGAAATAAAGGCTGTTAATAACCCTTTTGTTCCCATAAAACCACTTAAAAATCCACCATCTTTGGCAGGATCAGCCGCTAAAAATAAGAATCCACACATCGCTGCCATCATTGTTGAAATAAAGTTAATTTGATTCGTTTTCTCCAATTTACGGTTAAATGAATCCGTCAACGATTTCGCAGTCGTGCCGGCTACTAAGAAACCTACAATCCCCATCGTGTAGTTATAAGGTTTCATAAGCATACCTTCAACAGTCTTACTCCAAAAGAAACCAAAAACGTTAGGAACGTATGCAATTAAAATAAAAATACTAGAAAACAAAATTACAGGTATCGCCGCAATGAATCCATCACGAATGGCTCTTAAATAAATATTACGTGATATCTTTTCAAAAAAAGGCTTGCCCTTCTCGATTTGCTCAATTAGTTTATTCATCAAGGTCTTCACCCTCTTCTGTACAATTCAATTAGATGTTTCATTAAATCTTTTAATAATAATGTCGTCATTAAATGGTCTTGACCATGCATCATTGTGACACTATAGGCAATATCATCTCCTTGCGCTTCTTTTGCAAGTAAGCTTGTTTGTGCTTTATGTGCATTAGCAATACACGTGTTTGCTTCCTCAACTAAGCTTTCAGCTTGGTCAAATTTCCCATTTTGTGCTGCAGTAAGTGCTTCTAACAATTTTGATCTAGCATCTCCTGCATAAGCTACGATTTCAAAGCCAAGTAATTGAACTTCTTCTCTATTCATTAATCTTCCACCTCACAAATTACTGTTTCCAAGATGTTGCAGTAGTTGCTAACACTTTATTTAAATCATCTATATTTTTAAATCCTGTTGTACGTAACCATTCACGAGCCGCTTCTTCACCTTGTTCAATATAAACTTTAACTGAACCAGCCCATGTTGCACGACCACATAGAACGCCATTAAAGTTTGCGCCTGCATCATGTGCGAATTTTAATGTTTCTTGGAATAATTCTGCAGAAACACCTGCACTTAAATAGATATATGGTAAGTTTGTTGCTGCATCTTGTTCTTTAAAGTATTGTGCTGCTTCTTCTTTGCTATAAACAACTTCTCCTTGAGCAAATCCCTCAACATAGTTCATGTTGACTGGAACTTCAACTTTCAACACATCTACATTAAAACGTTCTTGTGAGAATAATTTCATCGCTTCATTAACTTTATGTGGTTTTACTTTAGCGAATTCAGCACTTTTATTATCAGCAATCTTATCATCATAAGATAAAACTTCTAAGAAGAATGGAATATCTTCTGCAACACACTCTGAACCAATACGTTCGATATATGCTTGTTTTTGAACATTAATTGCTTCATCATCATCCACATCATAATAAAGCAAGAATTTCACAGCATCTGCACCTTGTTCTTTTAAGCGTTTTGCTGACCATTCAACCAAGCAATCTGGTAACCGTCCTTTTGCATTGACGTCATATCCTGTTTTTTCATAAGCTAACAATAAACCACAAGATTTGTTGCGCACTTCAGAAGCTGGAAGACCGTATTCTGGGTCTAAAAGTATTGATGATGCATATTGCGTTAATTCTTCTGATACAAGTGATTTTAAACGTTCAATTTGTTCTACTGATGGCGTTTCAGTTTGATGTTCTGCCATCATACGTTTTAATGCACCACGTTGGTCAAAAGCAAGCGCTGAAATAATACCTTGTTCATTGCTAAGTTTTTCAATTGAAGCTACTTTTTGTGTTGATTTAGTCATTTTTTACACCTCTACAACTTTAATTTGTTGATATAATTGATCGTAATGCGCGATATTGATATGTCCTGTTTGCTTTTCTTGTGCATTGAGCATGCCAAGTGTGTTCGCTTTTTTTAGCAAATCTTCATCAGATTCATGGTGCAGTAAAGCTGAAGCAATACCTGCTACTGTAGAGTCTCCAGAACCTACTGGATTTACTACCTCTATTGTTGGAATATTCACTCTATAATATTTATGATGATGTTTTGCAAAAGCACCTTTACTACCTAATGACACGATAATCCACTCTATTCCTTCAAAAATAGGTTGTTCTAGTGCAACTTTTAATTCATGAACATCTTCTGAAATATTTAAGTTAATTAATTGATTGAGTTCATCAATGTTAGGTTTAATTACTGTTGGTTTAACTTGAGCATTTAACACGCTTTCCAATGATGCACCGGAACTATCTACAATTGTAGGAATATCTCGTGCCGCTGCCAATGCTACTATGTCAGCATAATAACTCGTTTCAAGTCCTTTTGGTAAACTACCTGACATCGCAACGACTTGTGCTCGATTTAACAACTGTGTTTCTAAATATGTTTTAAACTCTGCTGCTTCATCTGTGCTTACTGTAGGTCCTTGTTCTAAAATTTCAGTCTGTTGTCCCTCATGTAATATGGCGATACAATTTCTTGTTTGACCTTGAATGTGATAAAAGTTACGTTGAATTTGATTGGAATCAAGTTGACTTTCGATAAATGTACCTAATTCACCACCAAGCAAACCACTAGCTAAGACCTCATCACCAAGCTCACTTAAAACACGTGTAACGTTAAGTCCTTTTCCTCCAGCAGTTTTACCAATTTGACTCACACGATTTACTGTGTCTAATTTAAACTGGTCTAAGTGATATGAAATATCTACTGAAGGGTTTAAAGTTAATGTTAGTATCATTGTTAACCACCCTTAATCGTGATATACACCTTGTTTCCATTTTTCTAAAAATTCATCGAAGAAATGAGGATCCGATTGGTTATCATTATGAGCTTCTAAATGTTCAATTTTTGCAATAAGTTTTTTATTTTCTTCTGTTGGTTTATATTCCGCTTTGATAAAAGCATCTACAATATCAAACAATAATAATTTACCAATAATTGCGCCACCAAAGCTAACTACATTGGCATTTAATTCTTCTTTTGAATATAATGCAGATGTCATATCTCTTACTAAAGCAGTTCTAACGCCTGGAACTTTATTCGCAGCATTGCTAATACCAACACCCGTACCACAAATACAAACGCCTAAGTCTGCTTCACCACTCGTAACTGCTTCGCCTACTTTTTTACCAAAGATAGGATAATGTGTACGTGTAAAATCATAAGTTCCTACATCTAATACTTCATAACCTTCTTCTTTTAAATGTTTAGAAAGTTCCATTTTTACATCAGTAACGATATGGTCACATCCGATTGCAATTTTCATTATTAATTCCTCCTATTAGCACATTTTATTTAACATATCTACACGGATTTGATGACGACCACCATCATAATGGCCATTAACAAATTCTTTAGCAACATTTTTAGCTAACGTATCACCAACGATTTCTGCTCCCATAGTAATCATACGCGCATTGTTATGGCCTCTAGTCATATACGCAGAACGTTCATCAGATACTTCCGCAGCAATCATACCTTTAACTTTAGTAGCTACCATAAAACTACCTGCTCCGAATTTGTCTATAGCGATACCTAGATTGTCGTCGTTTTTTTGAACTTCGTTTACAACAGCCAATGTTGCATCAACAAAATCTAAATCTTTACCTTCTGTTACATCTACCACATCGTGATTTTGTTCAATTAAAAATGCTTTGACTACATCTTTCAAACGTTTACCGTCTACATCTGAACCAATAATTACAGTCATAATGATTCTCCTTTTTTAATAAATTTCGCGAGTATTATCTATTTTTACAAAAGCGCTTTCAAACTCTCTATGTTTAAATTATAAACATAAATAAACATAAAATCAACATTTATTGTTTGAATTATGTTTGACAATTTCGATTTTGACTGTATTTCAAACATCCTTTTCGTATCCAAAAAATAAAGACAAGATTGTCAAATTGAACAACCTTGTCTCAGTTAATTAGTTGGTTAATGAATTACTTCTGTGTATTTTTTTAGTTTTTCTATTTTTTCATCATCACTTTGATTGATAATTACTGCTGTTAGCTCAGTTAAATCACACATTTGGGTGAAATCCTCTTTATCTATCTTGGAATCATCTATAAGCAAGTACTTTTCTACAGAATGATTTAGTGCAATTTGCTGTGTATAAGCCTCATCAATAGTTGATGTTAAAACGTTTGAACCTTTTATCGCATTACAACTAAAAAACATTTTACTAAAACGTTTTGTCTTAAGTAGCGTATTTGCCATTTCACCAACAAAAGATTCTGTGAGCTCTCTCATTTCGCCTCCTAATAAATATACATTAAAGTGAAGCGATCGTTTTTCAAATAAAATTTTAAATACTGGCAAACAGTTTGTAATTACAGTTAGATATTCTTTTTCCATAATATTGGCCAATAACTCTATTGTTGTTCCTGGTCCTAAAAATATCGTATCACTTTCTTCAATTAGTGACACAGCCTTTTGGGCAACTTCTTTTTTTTGTTCTATATTTTGTGCATGCTTTTCTTGATGTGATTTTTCTTTAAACTGGAATACTGAGTTGCTGCGAGCACCACCATGTATCTTAGTCAATACCCCTTTTTCTTCCAGTTCAGCAAGATCTCGTCGAACGGTCATATCAGATACATTTAAATCTTCGACGATTTCATTTGTTCTAACTGTTCCTTTTTTATTAACTATCTTAGTAATTTCATCTAAGCGATCATATTTATTCATAGATATCCTTTCACATCCTGATATTAGTGAATTTTATAAATTTTGAATACATATTTTAAGATAATAACGAACTCTCCAGCAATCTAAGTATATCAGATGTATGGAATTAATAATAACAACACTTTTTAAACTTTAGTATATCTATAGTATAATTAAATATTGAAGATAAATGATCAATATGATTTATAGAGGTGTTTATATTGAAACAACAAATAGAACAATTGAAGGAAATTATTAATACATCGCAACGTATTGTCTTTTTTACAGGAGCCGGCGTATCAGTAGCAAGTGGCATACCTGATTTTCGATCTTCAGGGGGATTATATGACGATGTTTCAAAAGATGGATACGCTCCAGAGTATTTGCTAAGTATTAATTATTTTGAAGACGATCCTAAAGGTTTTATGAATTTCGTTCATCAGCGATTACTTTTTGCAGATAAAACACCCAACCCAGTTCATTATTGGATTGCAGAGTTAGAAAATAAAGGTAAATCCCTCGGTGTGATTACTCAAAATATAGATGGCTTACACGAAGATGCAGGCAGTAAAAATATAGACGAAATACATGGCACACTCAATCGTTTTTATTGTTTGAATTGTGGAAAAAAATATACTAAATCATATGTCATAGAACACGATTTAATATACTGTGAAGATTGTGGTAAAGCCATTCGTCCTGACATCGTGCTATACGGTGAAATGTTAGATCAATCTGCTGTATTTAGTGCATTAAACAAAATCCAAGAAGCAGATACAGTAATCGTATTAGGTTCTTCTTTAGTAGTCCAACCTGCTGCTGGATTTATATCAAATTTTACAGGAGATTACTTAGTCATTATTAATAGAGACGCTACACCGTATGATCATCGTGCTGATTTAGTCATCCATGATGATATGACAAAGGTAGTAGAAGACGTACTAAAGATCAGCTAAAAGGGAGCGGGACAGAATTCATAATGAATTCTTAGTCTTGCCCCGGCAAGGTTGACTAGGATTGAAAAAGCTTGGTATAAGCGTATTTTTAATCCAGTCAACTACTGCCAATATAGAGTTCATAACTTAAAACATAATGATGTCCCAGTCTCGGTTTAAATTCTATTTGTTGGTGCCCCGATTTGCAACTTTCCTTGCTCGTAGTATATCTTTATTGGGGCACCATTTATGTTATATTTAACGCTATATTTTGACTAATTCGCGTTTTTTCAGGGTATTGACGATTTACCTTTCAATCTATTGAAGATATGTTAAACTTCCCTTTGTGACCATAACATCATTTTGTAAGTCTACCAAAACTTTATTAGCTAACGCTCCTTCTGTTTCATTGATATACGTTTTAAAATGAGACGTATTACAGTGGATATTATATGCTTTTTCATCGTTGTAAACTTCATAAAAATAGAATCGTTGAGAATTATTACGATCCTGAAGTGCATACATGGCAAGTACATCGTCTTCTGCAATGATTGAAGCCTTCATATTTTTTAATACACTTTCTCTAAAATTTAATTCTTCATTTTCTTTTACTAAAATTTGTGCAAATTTTAAGCAGAAATGTTCTGCACCAATCCATTTCGATGATGCTAATTTCTCTTTTAAAAAGATTGGCTCTACCTCAAATGCTTTTTGTTGCGTCAACTTCTTTCCAACTTGATTAGTAAACTCTTGATATTGGGAAGAATTTAAATGTTGTTGATAAGCATATTCATCTTTATATACCTCAAAAACAATAAATTGATTAGGATTTTCTGTTATTTTACTAGCGTACATTGCCAGTGTACCATCCTCATTTTGATAAGAAGTTGATAAGTTATTCACACCTGCTTGATGAAATACCTCTATATCATGATTACTGACTTCTAATTTAAATAGATGTGCTACTGGTTTTTCCATGGTTCAAACTCCTTCTCGATTCCATTAATCATAAATATAGTATTCAAATGATTTAAATTACTAATAGTTTAGACTACTAGTTAAAAAGTATCAATTGTATAGAGCAAAATCCGACAAAGATGTTTAGGATTTGAGCAGATCCTAGCAATAAGCGAAAATGTTTTACCAAATTTTTGTAAATGGTGACAGCATGATTAACACGCGTTGTCCGTGAAAGCGTTCTTAATTGTGTGAAAATTATGTAACGATACCAAAAGACAAATGAGAGTTCTATGAGCTACTTTCAAAATACCATAATAGATAATTAGTTTAGACAAAGTGGAAATGATTGTTTGTGACATTGTCTTTAAAAGACTAGAAAGTTATACGAATATGAAATAAACTTTTATTTTTCACAACAAAAACCACTATTCAAAATTTTCATTTTTTCAATTCTATAATAAATCACTAGTCCGATTTTTAAATTTTGAATATAAAAATAACGCAATTATCTCTATAATTACTAAGTGATTAATATAAATAAAAGAGGTAATAAGCCTTTATTCATGTAACAGACATACCGCAACGTAAATGTGGCTGCTAATTATAAACTTAAATCATTAAAAGAACATTTCTATCGATATCCATTAATGATTAGACTAAAAGTTAGAGCTATAACAATTGATGTGTATGAACTTTATATATCTAAATTAGCAATTATTCAGACATACTAAGATAAATCTAGTTTGTTTTCATACAATCCAATTTATTACATAGAGATCTCAATATGTCGGTGATTTGTATTATAAATCGATTCAGAAAGACAGATAAAATCCTTTATAATCAATACAAAAATTATTGCAATCTTTTTCTTATACATTGAATTATAAAAAGTTTATGGATTAAGAAAGTTATTAAAAGAAAATCAAACAAATTAGTTACTTAAAATTTTATTTTCTATTAATTTATCAGCTATTTTGTACAAAGATCCTTCCAATAATTAGAACATTAAAACAGATAATAACCTTAATTGAAATATAATCAATTATTCAAGACTTTACAACGGTCTATAGAGATAATTAAACATAAAATTCAGATAATAAAAAGATTATCTTTTGACTATGGAATATATGATAATTTGTGTTTTAGAATGCTCATAGGTTCAAGACTATTCACATCTTAATTTAAAAAGAAGTTAAGCATCCGTCACTTAACTTCCATAACTTAAATGAATTGTCCTATTTAAAAAACAGCCTCTTAGTTCAAATTCTATTTAAAAACTAGAAAATGACTTTAAAAAATGAATTAGTTCCTCAAACTGAATGATTTTAATACTATATGTTTTTAAACCGTCAGCAGTAACCGAACAATAGTAATTATTCCATTCAAAAGTAATAAAATCATATTTTTTAGTTACATTTACTTTTTTTAAATTATCTGAAATACCAGTACCTTTTTTCTTTAAATATGCTTCTTTTTTTGTCCAAATATCATAAAATCGCCTCTTATATTCACGTTTTTTAGCTCTTTTCATTAATTTTTTTTCTTCTTCATGAAAGCAATATTCAATAATTTCATTAGGAACGTCATTTAATTCTTCAACGTCAATTCCTACTTCACCATGTTCATAAAATGCAACATAAACAACTTTACCAGAATGTGATATATTAAAGTAAATGTTATTATTCTCAATATACGGTTTACCGTATTTTTCTTTTAATATATTTACATCATTAGGAGAAATACCTCTAAGCTTATACATTCCATACAAAACCACTAATCTACTATATAGCAAATTTAGTTTATCTCTATCGTAATATAAAGCGGCGATTTTGTTCAAATCTTCTTCCTGTATAAAATTAAGTAACTTGGTCTCTATTGTAGAAAATACACTTTTCTTATTTTCATAAATATAAATCATCAGCATTATAGTTTCACCTTTCAGTTAATAGAGTTTCTAACTCTTTCACTGAGTTATTTTCATACAGTTCAATCATTTCTAATTCTCGCCCAATTTTATTTTCAATCCAAATCTTAATCCTCATCATTTGAATGGAATCAACTCCAAAATCTAACAAAGTATCTGTAGATTGAATATTTGTCACATCAAGTTCCAAAGATAACATCTTTCTTAGCTCAGTACTCACATCATCGGTACTATCTTTATTCTTACGTATAAAGTGACGCTGCTCCATGTAGATATCAAATAACTTATTATAATCAGTTTTTCCATTAATTGTGATAGGAAATCTTTCTACCTTAAATACATAATTGGGCATTTCGTAAGGTAATAAATAGTTAGATAATTTTTTTAATATTTCATTTTTATCTGACGAAATTTCACCTTCATATGCAATAATCATCTTTTTAGGAGTATCTTTTGTTAAAAGAATACGGCTTTCAGTATTGAAACACTTATTAAACTTATTGGAAATTTCGCTTAAACTCAATCGATAACCATTAACTTTAAAATCATCATTCTTCCTACCAAGTATTTTAATATAATTATGTTCCGTATAGATACCTAAGTCACCAGTTAGATAAATATATCCCAATCTAGGATGATGTATAAACGATTTACTAGTTTTAAACTGGTCATTTATATACCCATGTGCTACTCCCATTCCACCAATAGCAATTTCTCCAACTTCCCCTACATCACAAAAATCATGTTCATTATTTAATATATATATCGTTTGGTTGGTTAAAGGATACCCGTAGGGAATATATTTCAATTGATTTACCTCATTTTTCATAACATTATAAGTAATTGACCAAATAGTACCCTCAGTTGCTCCTCCTAAACTATGCAAATTCACATTGGGTAATTCTTTATAAAAAAGTTTAGCTAATCCTACTGAAATAAAATCTCCACTTAGTAAACAATGTTTTAATTTATTCTCTATAACTTTATTGGAGTTTAAATAAAGATACATTAAGTTAGGTACGGAATTCCAAATCGTTACTGGATATTTTGAAAGAATCATATTAATTTCATTAAAATCTCTAGGATCTTCAACTAAATGCAATGTCCCTCCAACAATTATTGAGGCAAATATATCAAAAATGCTTAAATCAAATGATAGGGATGATAGATTTAAAAAATAATCAGTATCATCTAAATCAAATCTTTCAATTAAATCGAAGATGGTGTTCACAACTTGATAATGAGATTCTATGACTCCTTTTGGCATTCCAGTAGTTCCCGAAGTAAAAATCACATAAGCAAGGGAATCATCCCCAACTAATGGTTTAATAGTATTGACGACATTTACTTTATCATGTAAAAAATAGGTGTTCTTGCAGTCAATGAACGCTTTCGCTTGTGTTTTATCTAAAATATAATTTATCCTTTCATCTGGCGAAGCTGGATTAATTGGTATAAAGAAATTGCCTGAATTCAAGACTCCTAAAATTTGTCCAACTACATCTATATTTTTATATCCCATTATTGCAATTGGCTGATTATTAAAATCAAATAAGTTAGTTACCTCAATCATTTTATTGTATAGCTGTTCATAAGTAATACTTTCTTTTTTGTTTCTAACTGCAATCTTATCTGGATGTTTCTTCACATTGTCCAATAAGAACTCATGAAGCTTTTTACTTGATTCTATCAGCTTTTGAGTATTGTTATATTTTTTATATAATTCATTTAAATGCAATTTAGACATATAAATTCTCTCCTTCTAGCTAAGCTTAAGATATAAATTAGCAACACAAGAGTTCGAAAGTTAACTTCGGATCTTGAAATATATTATTGATAAAAAAGTGATCTCCTTTAAACTTTTTAAAATTGCATGAATTTACAGCGTAATCCTTCCATTTCATAATATTTTCTTCTTTTACATGAATATCTTGATCACTATACCAAACTTCAACATTAGACTTTACCTTTTTAGAACTATTATTCATTTTATATTGATTGATAAACTGCATATCCTGATAAAATATTTCACCATAGAATTCCATTAGTTCTTTATTATTAATTATTTCTTTAGGAGTTCCATTAAACAATGATATATAAGTTTTCGTATTATCCAAAGATAGTTCATTATATTCTTCTAGGCTATCATTATTGTTGTCAACAGGGCATTGCCCACTAATAATGACTTTCCGAGGTTTATGGAGCTTATTAATCTCAATAAACCTACATAATTCATTTGCTAAATATCCCCCCATACTATGACCAAAAATGACATATGGAGAATTAAAATTAATCACATTACAAACCTCTATCATGACTGAATTTAATGAATCCAATTTCTCAGATATTCTAGAACGTCTACCTGGTAATTCATACTTTATTAAATCTATTCCATCAATATGGCATAATTTTGAATAACTATCTAGTGAGCCACACGCATAAGGAAATGCTAGAACTTGAATATTTGTCATAATAACCTCTCACTTTCTAAGGCATTATAGATATATTTATAAAGTGAATCATAACTTATACTGCAATTTATATTGTAGTTAATTTGATAACCTATATCTTCAGAACTTGAATTTTTAATTGCCTTTACTCCAGAATCATAAAAGATATTTTCTTTAAATAGTGGGATTAATATTTTTATATGATTATCCTTCGAATTTTCTGCTTCAAATATCCAATCTTCTAATGAAACTTTTCTAATTTTTTTATCGATAATCTCTTCAATAATACGAATACATTCACCAAATGAAATCATTGATTTCGTAAAATAATTTATAATTTGATTTTCATTATGAGAAGCATTCGAATTCATTAAGCATTTAGCTACCTCATCCACAGGTGTTAAATCTGTTTGCTGTTCTAAAAATTCTTGAGGACAACATCCAATCTGAGCAATGGATAAAATCAATCTCCAAAACAAATCTTTACTTGGGCTCATTTTATTACGAGAGTTACCATTTAAACGACCTACTCTTGAAATTTGTACACCATTCCTTATTGTACGGTATTTTCTCAATAATTTTTCTGCTTGTATTTTCGTTTTAATATAACTTATTGGCGCCTCATCCAAATTTTCAATTAAATAATAATCATGTCCAACTACAGACAATGTCGATATATGGTTGACCTTCTTAACTAATTTATTATTGGCAAATTTCATTATATTTTCAACGCCAATAACATTGGACTTATATGCTTCCTTATAGGGAGCCATAAAATTCACGTTGCTAGCACAATTATAAATAACTGAACAAGTTTTTGATAATTTATCATATTCTTCTTGTGACATTCCGAAAAATTCTTTTGAAATATCCCCAACAACCACATGTAAATTTTCTAAGGGTAGCTTCTCTATTTTTCCTGATATTTTTTTGAGCTGTTTTAACACTCTATTTCTTGCTGATTTTGAACATTCTGCTCTAATAACTGTATAAACACTAAATCCTTTTATAAGGTGTTGATATAACAATTCGCTCCCTAGCAATCCCGTTGTTCCTGTAATAAAAACATGATTATTACTATTTTCTACTTTTAAGATTTCAGTAGAGGGCAATTTAGGTAACTCTATATCATCACCCTTCATTACTTTTTTTGACTGCTTGCCTAAACTGTTTGCATTGTTTAAAATGTTTTGAATTGTTGGGTCTTGAAAGAAGCTAATAACATCCATTTTTAATCCCATTTTCTCATTTAATAAAAATACTAATTTAGAAAGCTTTAACGAATCGCCACCACTTTCAAAGAAATCATCATTAGTTGAAACGCTGTGTGTACCTAAAATTTCTTCCCACAGATTGATAATTTCTTCTTCACAAATCTTGTTATTTTTATTTGTATCTTTTTTTACTGAATTGATTTCGTCAACATTTTCATTTGAAAGTTTAATCTCAATATCAGGTACTAACAAATCATTGACTCTAAGTACATATTTTAGAGAGCATACTTGTTTTAGCAAATCTTTAAATATACTACTTATTTTTTCTATAGCTTCTTCTGAAATAAGTGAACTGGAATATACTAATTTAAAAACAATATCACTTGATAACCCTACACTCATACTTAATGGCATATTCGATTGTTCACTAGCATAAAAGTCTTGAATACTGTCTGGTTGTTCTTCAACTTCTGGAAAATTTTCAATTACAAGAAGCGTATCATAAAGTAATTGCCAACTTGGAATGTTAAGTTTTTGTTTTAATTTACTTATGCTTATTACATTTGCAAAAATATTAGATTTAACCTCTTCTAGTTTTTTAATCTCATTGATTATTGTTTTATCTTCATCTCTGCTAAAAAGTATTGGCAATGTCTTAATAAATAGTCCAACTTTATTTTCTATATCTGGTACATTTATTTCACGGCCAGAGTCGACTAGACCAAAAGTTACTTTAGATTTTTTAGATAGATGGCTAATAATATATCCCCATAGATAGTTAAATATTTGAGCAACTTTTATATCATTATGTTTGGCATATTTGTAAATTTCATTAGTTAGCTCTTTTTCTAAAGTAATTCTAACTTCCCTATTTACTTCTCTAGAACTTTGTAATAAATCCCTGTTATTAAACAGATTGCTACAAACTCCATTGAATTCACTTAATAGTGATTGAAAATCAGTTGACTCAGAAATGGTTTCTTTATTTTGATTTAGCCAAAGTACATAGTCCCTGTTTGAAACTTCATTGATTCCAAGTATAGTCTTTTTATTCCACATTTCATTAATAAGAATCGATAAACTCCAACCATCGAATAAAATATGATTGAATAACCAAACAATTCTTTTATTATTATTTGGAGTAGTTATGATTAAAAGATAATGAGTTACACCATTTTTAAAGTCTCTTAATTTTCCAATGATTCTTTCTTTAATTTCATTCATCTTCTCAATTATCTCATTCGAATCTACATATTTTAAATCTATAATTTTAATCGGTAACTCAACAAAAGAACTTTTAATTACCTGATACACTGAGCCATTATCTGAAATCCAAAACTTAGTTCTCAAAGCTTGATATTTTCGGTGAACTTTGGAAAAAGACTCTATAATATCAGACATATTAGTTTTAGTGGTCCAAGAAATTTCATTAATATAACTTTGTGAATAATCTCCAACAGATGAATACAGCATTTCTTCTTGTAATGGAAACAAAGGATATATTTCTTCAATTTCTTTTTGATTAATTAGTTCAGCATACTCTTTAAAAGGGATAATTGGGTTACCAATTACTTTTAAATCAGCAAAATACCTTAAATAATTTACATTTTGAATATAACAATTAAATTCATGAATCGCATTTAAAAGATGTTCTTCACAGTTTTTGATATTCATTACGCTTACCATCAAGTTCGAGCCCTGCTTAATAATATTTATTGTTGGCGGCATTGATTGTATATTTTCTTCAGCAATTGATTGAATTTCTTCAAAGATAAAAAATTCATTATATTCATGGGCTTCTTCAAGATTTACAACATTTAAAAATACTTGGCTATTAATCTTATGATGAAATTTATAATCACTTTCTTTTTGCAATATTAAGTATACTTCTTCCACTGAAATAGCTGGTTGTATATCTAAATTATATATTTCAGTGTACCACCCAACAGTATCGGATAGATTAAAATCTTTTAAAGATTCTGAAAGTCTTGAATCCTTTTCAACAGCAATGTCAAGTTTCAAAGACTCATCAGTCAAAATTTCTTTAATAATACTGCTTGCAAGTATTTTAGGAAAATTCACTTGTGAATATTTGCTATTTTCTATCGAAATATTCCTTGAAATTACTCCTGATTTTGAAGAATAAATTAAATTCTTCTGATTTGTTATGGTATTAATACTAGGTAGGTTTTGTATTTTTTTATTCAAAAGTTCAGTATTAGAAATATCTCCTGTTGCTCTCTTTGTATACAATAAAAAATCATTAATTTCATTTCTAATTATATTTATTGAAAATGTATCAACAAACATATGATGACAAACAAAATAAACACCTACACAATTCTTTTGATTATTAAAAAAATATAATATTTTTGATGTTGGTCCATTGTATATATCCAGTGAAAAGTCAGCTTGTTTAGCTTTATTATAGAATTCCTTTTCGTTCTTACATTCAATAAATATTTGCTCATATTTTAAATTTTCAATTTCCTGAATATAATTAAATAATTCTCCTCTCTCTTCTAGAATTACAGCACGCAACATTGCATGTGATGAATACAGAGATTTAAAAGCTTTTAATAATTCATCTTTAGTTACATCAATATTGATGTTTTCAAAAAATGATTGGTTAAAATGATGAAAATTCTTTTTATCTTTTTTCATGAACCATTGCTGCATTATATTCAATTTGAATTTTTGTAGATATTTATAATTAACCGCCATATTATTATTTTTTATGTTTTTCTGTAAATGCTTCGTTAAGAGGGAAACACTTGGATTATTTAATAAATCATTTGTAGATAAAACGTAATTTTTCTTCCTTAAGGCTGAGATAATCTGGATATTCTTGATTGAATCCCCACCTAATTTAAGAAATGAATCATCATTATTTATATTTTTAATCTTAAATACCTTTTTAAATGCTTCTTTAACATCACTCAGAATTAGCTCATTTAATTTAAAACTACTTTCATTTACATTATTTTTCTTCATATTACAATTTAAAAACGGAATTATATCTTTAAATGTTTGATCGTCATTATCTTTTATAAATATTGATTCTCCACTTTTAAATCCCTTTAGCCTTGTATTTAACATTGATTTATTTAAATCTCTTGAGTCTGAAAAACGACATTTATGAACTTTATTAATATTTTCAGTCATTTTTTGATTAGAACTTTCTACTTTTAATTTTATTAAAAATACATTAGCTATTTCATTTTCAGGTATTTCATTTGAATTTTCATCTAATATCTGTATATCGTAATTATTTTCATTTACTAAATATATTATTTGTTCAAACCTAAATTCTTCTTGATTTTCAGTAGGTAATGGTATAATTTCTTTTTTAGTTTCTCTAATAATTATATCTGATACACAAATGTCTGATTTAAGTAATACCTCTTTTGACCATATTAAGAATAAATCTATAAGAGATTTAATTTCTTGGCTAGTAAACAATTCAGTAGCATAATCAACTTGTAACTTCAAACAATTTGTAAATTCATAAATAGTTAATGATAATGGAAACTGTGAGTATTTGTGATTTTTTATAATTAGATCATCATAGAATTCATTGCTATGTTTTTCAGAAAAAGTTTGCATAGCAAAAGTTGTTTGTGTTATAGGTTCGTAATTATTTCTTGTTGCTTGTATGTTATTTATATCCTGAAATTCTATATCACTATGATCATATAAATCGAATAGTTCTAATTTAAAGTTTTGTACATCTTCTTTAAATGTATTGATGTTACTTTTTTTATCCAAGACAGGCAAAAATTCTATAAATAAACCAATCGTATTTTTATATTCTTCCGTCCTCTTATTTAATGGAGTTCCAACATATACAGCATCTTCATTAAAATAGTTTAATAAGAATTGACTATATAACTTCAAGCAAAGATTAAATTTTGATATATTATTTTTTTGTGAGAACAATTCTATAAGTACGCCTAATTCTTCTGGAATATCAAAATATTGCATTTCTCCTTGATGATTAAATTCCTTTTTATAAAAGCGCAAATAATTCTCTATATTAACTACTTTTTCCATCCAAAATTCTTTATCCTTTTTATACTTTTTTTCATCTTGTTTTGTACTCAAATATTGAAAGTAGTTATTAGTATTGTCTAAATGTTCATCGTCGAATATCATAGAGATAAATTTCTCCAGAGAGATACCATCAAATATAATATGGTGAACTACAAAAATTAAATAAATATAGCTTTTTTCTTCAATTAAAGTTACTTTTATTAAAGGTTCTAAGCCATCACTTAAATTGAATGAATGATTTAAATAAGTTATAATTTTATTCTTATCGAATTGTCCCGGCACAAAAATATGTTCTATCTCAAAATTTTTCTTTTGAGTTACCCATATTAAATCGCTATTTTTATCTTCAATAAGTGCTGAGTTAAATATATTGTGATCACCTATTACTTGTTTTACTTTATTATTTAAATCTGAAACTTTCATATCTGTTTTAAGGATTTTTCTAACATAAGGAATATTAAACATTGTATTTTCCGGATGCTCTAATTGGTAATAGTACATGGACTTTTGCATGTTTGTTGCAAAACCTAAATATTTGCCGTTTGATTGCTTGAATTCATTTTCAATATCGTACATATAATACTCTTGAACATCATTAATTGTTTTAAACTGAACAAAGTCTTTTAATGATACTTCCAAATTAAAAATTTTGTTTAATTCTTTATTCAATCTGATTGTTTTCATGGAATCAATACCCAAATCATGAAAGCTAGCATCACTTTCTATATTTTTAGAATCTGTATATTTTAAAATAATATCACTCAATTTTGGAGCCACAACTTTTATTTCAGATAAATTTTCTTGGTCATTATCATTCTTTATAGTTAAAAGTTTATCTTTATCAATTTTTCCGTTAAGAGTTAGAGGCATGGTCTTTATCTGATATACAAGTTTAGGATTCATATAACTAGGGAACTTGTTAGCTAAAGTACTCTTTAATTCTCTTTTTGAAATACCACCTGTATAAAAAAGAGTAATCAGTTTATCTTCTCCAATCATAACTTTTGCATTTTTGACTCCAATTATCTCTTTGATTCTATTTTCAATCTCTAATACTTCTACCCTATACCCATTAATTTTTACTTGGCTATCTTTTCTATCAATATAATGGAATCGCTGGCCATCAAAGCTTACAATGTCACCTGTTCTGTAATAAGTTTGCTCATTAATTTCTACTAAGAAGTTTTTATTATCATTAACTTTGTTTTCCACATAACCTTTTGATAACCCTTTCCCACGAACCAATAGCTCTCCTTGAGAATATATCGGTACAATTCGATTAGAATCATCAACAACAACCGCTTCTGAATTAGCTAATAAGCTTCCAATTGAAATTGCTGATCTTTCACTATAATCTGTTGGTATCTTATATGTCGTAGTAAATGTTGTATTTTCTGTCGGTCCATAGCCATTAAAAAAATTAGTATTAGGGTTAACTGAAAGGGCTTTCAAAACATGCCCTCTTGAGAGTGCTTCACCACCAACAAATACATTACTTATTTTTGAAAATAAATACGGATCTAGATCAATAAATACATTAAATAAGCTCGAAGTAAACCAAGAGGCCGTAATATTATATTTATTCAGCACTTCTTTCCAGCTTAGTACATCAAAAACTGGATCCGGAATAAAAGCAATTGACCCATTATTTAAAAGGGGTAACCAAATTTCAAAAAAGCATGCATCAAATGCTAATGAAGAAGCTTGAGTAAAAATATCTCCTTCTTTAACATCGTAAAATCCATTATTGATTGACAAGGCAAAGATATTGTTCGTAGTTATTTTTATTCCTTTTGGGTTGCCCGTAGTACCAGATGTATATATTATTTGAAAATAATCTTCTCTTTTGTTTTTTGTCAAATACTCGTTAGACCCTTTAAAGTTGAATAAATTTTTACTGCTAATACTTATTCCCCGAATTTTAATATCACTTATATATTCCGGCTTTTTTTTATCATAGAAAAGATAAGATGCATTTGAATCATTAAGTATAAATCGATTTCTCTCACTAGTATTTTTGGAATCTAAATATACAAATGGAATGCCATGCTGTTCTAATGCAAGCATTAAACATATTGCATACGGAGCTCTATCACAATCAATAGCAACTGTTTCTCCATAGGAAAGCTCTAAATCGTTTAATAAGGATGAATATCTTTTTGTCTCATTAATTAAAGTATTATAGTTTATTTCATTATCGTTATAGTAAAATGCAATGTTATCATTTTTCCCTTGCACTCTCTCCTCAATATGAGTTATTAATGGAATATCTTTAGGGACAGGAAGTACCTCTCCGAAAGCCTTACTTAATCTAATTTTATTAATCACTTCACTGATAGTTTGTTTCTCATCTTTTAAAACTTCGCTTAACAAAACTGTATAGGATTCTATTAAGGCCGATGCTATATCTTTGTTTATTAATTCTAATGAAAACATCATTTTTACTAAAACTTGATCATTCATTACTCCAGCAGATAAAGTTAATTCGCTTGACTGCTTTTCAAATGTATTTAATATTTTATAAGATTTACTTTCATTTACGGGATAGTTTTCATATACAAAAGCACAATTTGTGTATTCATTAACCCCAATATCTGATAAATATTTTTTTGCTTGGTACATTGAAAATTCTTGCTTTTCTCTTGTTTCAATATCAGTAATATGATTATTTTCAATGAAATCTGTAAGAATCTCATCATCGTAAATTTTATATCGTGACGGGTAATTTTCAATAAGTAACCCAACAATTTGTTCTTTTTTTTTGCTATCCCGTCCAGAATGCGTTTTATTCAGTAAAATATCACTTTTACCTGTATAAGCTGAGACAACTAAAGACCAAACTGAGCTAAAAAGTGAAGATAGCGAAATTTTATATTTCTTGCAAAAATTCTTAATGACTTTCATATCTAGAGTGAGTATTTTATTTATTGTTTCAAAACCTTCTTTTTCTATTGGTGTAAGAGAAGGGAAACTAAATCCAGGAAAATCAGTAAGTAAATTTTGAAAATATTGATTCGATTTTTCATTGTTAGCAGTTAATTTATTTTGAATAAATTCACTGAATTCAGTATTATTATAAATATATGATTTTTCTTCATTAAATAATTGATAATAAAGTCTATTCACATCATTCAAGACTATAGACAAACTCCATCCATCTAAAATAATATGATGGAAAGTAATAATCAAATAGTTTTTCTGATTATTATTAATATGTTTAAAACGAATAAGTGTGGGTTTCTTTATATCTGATAATCTTTTTCTTTCTTTTTCTTCAATACTTTCTATACTACCATTGTAATCAGTTAACACTTCCCATTTGAAATCAATATGATTATTAACTACCTGAACATCATCTTTCATTTCTCCAAAATAAAATGCCGTTTTGAAGGTTTCATATTTGTCAATAATTTTTTCCCAAGCAGCTTTATAAATCTCTATATTTTCATAGTAAAGCTCTATTGTCATTTGACTAATATAAAATTCTCTGTCTTTATTTAAATAACATTCATACGCTATTCCTTTTTGCACTTCAGTCATAGGATATGCAGCTATAGCTTTCATATTAACACCCCATTCTTTTAAAATAAATCGCTTAAAACTTTCAAAGAATCTTCAGAGATACCGAATACATTCTGTCTCTCCATTTTAGTTAAAAGATTTATCAAGCTTGATAAATTCTCACTTATTTTTTCAAAATATTGAAACATGTCACTTTGATAAATAATAAACACTGAATATTCATTTTCTCTCTTTAATACATTAAAAGCTATTTTGTCCGGAAAATCATACTCACCTATATCATTGAATGATTGCATGGCATTTACATCTAACTCTTTTGATAATTCGCCTAAAAAGTTAAATGATATTTCCGGTCCACTAACAGGTTGTGAAAAAAAATATTCATTAAAAAAACTTGTTTGCTTTTCAATGTTAAAGATATTTGTAGATACAAAGCTTTTATAAGGTACAGTACAATCTACTTCAACAGGACAAGTTTTTGTAAACCAACCGACAGTTTGATCAAGAGAATATTTTTCTGGCAAATAATTTCTGCCACTTAATTCTTTATTAATCAAAATCTTTTCTCTTCCCATTTGTTCACTCAGTACCTTTGCAAAAAGTAATAATAGGAAATTTTCTTCAGACAAATTATGTTTTTGATAATATTCTTTAACTTTTTTATAATCATCTTCTACAATATTTATTTTTTTAGTTTCATATTTGTGTTTTGATGAATTTTTATTTGAATTTATATCATTTGAAAACCGAGGCTGTTTTATTATATATTTTCCCCAATCTTCTATACTCGAAGATTTGGGATATAAAGTTATTTTCTTATTATTGTTCAAGCAATTAATTGCACGTATGAAATCCCTTTTTAAAATTAACCAGCTAATGTTATCACATATTAAATGATGCATAACCCACAGCACCTTAAAATGCGTTTCATTTATTTTGATAATCTTTATTGCAGATAATGGTCCATCAAAAATATTTATTGTTTTGTGAAGGTTTCTTTTTAATTCATTTATGTTATTAATATTAAAATGACTGCTATCAACATATTGAATTTCTTTTTTTGAATCCTCTAAATTATTTTCTTTAACCAACCAGCAATATTCCATATTAATTCTTTGAAAATAACTCCTAATTGCATCGTGTTTCTCCCTAATTGCATAATAAATTGTTTGAAAATCTAATTCATCGAATTGACCAAATATTTCAAATTCATTTGATTGATTCCAATGATGAATATTATGAAATTCTTGAGAAAAAAACCATTTCTGCATTGGGAATAAATTGATTTTTCCAAAAACAGGATCTTGATTAAATTTTGAATTATGTTGTATATTTTTTTGAAATAATTCATTAAAATCATTTGACTTCATTATTTCTACTGAAGAAATATTAAATCCATTATCCTGTAATTCACTGGCAAGTTTAATACTCAAAATAGAATCCCCACCAACATCATAAAAGTTATCATTTTTACTTAGTTTTTTATTTTGAAACACTTTCATAACAATATTCATAAATCCTGTATCCCTACTATCGGTTGTTTCATAACTATTTAGACTACATTTTTCAGTGTTTATTTCTTTCAACTTTTTACTATCTATTTTCCCATTAATTGTCATAGGAAATGCATCTAGCTTATGAATAGTTGTTGGAACCATATAATTTGGAAGAATGTTTTTTATTTTTTTTCTTATTTCAATCGCATCTACATCTCCAATATAATAAGCTATGAGTTGTCCATTTAATACCAGTGTAACTGCATTATTAACTTCACGAAGATTTATTATTGCAGAAGTTACTTCATTAGGATTTATTCTATAACCTCTTATCTTCACAAAATTGGAACTCCTGCTAAAGAAGTGTATATCATAATTTTCATCATAATAAGCTAAATCTCCAGTACGGTATATTGTATAGTCCTCATTATTCAATGTTATTTTTTCTAGCTTATAATTTTTATTTTTGTCTAAATAACCAAGAAATACTGATTGTCCAGTAATACAAATTTCACCGACAACATGACGATTTATTATCTCTCCATTATTGTTTAATAAAATAACTCCTGAGTTTAATATTGGTTTACCTAAGTTTGAGGTTTTTACTTTTTTTGTCATTAACTTTATTAAACACATAACTGTTGATTCAGTTGGTCCATAGGCATTAAATATCTTAACTTTTTCAGGTACAGTATCATTAAACTTAAATTCATCTCCACCAACAATTATATTTTTTAATGAATTACATTTACTAAAGTCTAGTAGAGCATAATAATCAGGTGTCATTAAAAAATGGGTAATACTATTATCTATAATAAACTGATTGAAGTTCTCATAACCTCCATTATTGTTAAAGATAATCAATACAGAAAATGTTGAAAAGGCTAATGTCATTTCAAATATACTAGCATCAAAATTCAAACTGGCTATTTGAGCAACTCTATCTCCTTTTTGAATATCAAATAAACTTTTGTATTGAGTAATTAATCCAGACAAATTCTTATAAGTAATCATTACACCTTTCGGCTTATCAGTTGATCCAGAAGTAAATATAATATATGATGTGCCAGGTGAATAGTTCTCATCAGTACCTCTAATTATTGTGTTTGGGCTCAAACAATGACATTTATTTAATTTACTCACTAATATTTTATCTGTTTCACTTCCATCTAAAATGTCTGAAAAAATAAGGAGCGGGTTTGATTCTTCAATTATAAGCTTAACTCTATTTAAAGGTGTGTCATTAGAAACCGGTATAAAACAACAATTGTTTTTCTGTAAGCAATAGAAAATTCTAACAGCTTCAAGAGTATCATTCATATAAACGAGGCATTTTGCCCCCACTTTCAAATTCCTATTCCTAATAAATCCAGAAAATTTGATTGAATCTTCTTCTAATTGTTTATAAGAAATTTTTTCGCTTCCACTTATTATCGCCGTATTATACATTAAGGTTTTTACGTCTAATTTCGATTTATTATAATTAATGTCTTTTTTAGAAGCTGCAAAGTTACTTATATTTATAATTTTATTTAATTCTTTTATTGGCATACCAACATTTTTTTTCAAATAACTTCCAGATTCACTAATAATATTGTTAATAAAGAAGTTAAATCCTTCATGAAAATCCCTAATCTTCCAAAATGGGAAAAGTTCTTTTTTAAAATTGGAATTCAAAAACACTTGCTGATCTCTAATGATAACTTTAACTATCCATGGGTACTCTGATTGTAAATTCC
The DNA here is from genome assembly GCF_001839145.1 of Staphylococcus sp. HMSC62D11. Classification (NCBI taxonomy): domain Bacteria; kingdom Bacillati; phylum Bacillota; class Bacilli; order Caryophanales; family Staphylococcaceae; genus Staphylococcus; species Staphylococcus sp. HMSC62D11. The sequence continues at coordinate 47,478 of NZ_KV840207.1, forward strand.
ACATTCTTACTTTATTATCTAAATAGGATTCTTCTTCGACAATATCAAATATACATTTATAATAGTCCTCAATATTCTTGGAAGCACTTTTGCTTAAATTAGATAATTCAATAATTGAAAGATCAGAATGCTCTAAAAGTTCATAAAGCAATTGATTAGAATATTCTTGTAAATCTTCATAATTTTTCTGTTTCTCCACCTTCATTACATGGGGAAATACCTGCGTAATGTACCCTATAGTTTTATAATCTTGTTCCGAACGTCTAGAAGAGACAGGTATTGCGATAGACAATGTTTCTTTATTAAAATGTTTAGATGCATAGAGACGAAATAAACCTAAGAGTGTTGAAAATAAACTTTGTTTTAGTTGATGTGAATGCTCTTTTAAATTATTTAAACTTACACTTAGTTCATTCTCATATTCAATCCTTTCGTTTCCTTCTTTATTATTAATCATGAAATAATCATCAATCTCACTATTAAAAATCTTGTTCCAATATTTTTTATCTTCCTCCAAAACAATTTGATCACATGCTTTATTTAAATAGCTCTCATAAAAAGTGTTATTTTTTATACATATATTTTTTTTAAAAGACAGTTGCCTTTCTAATTCTTCTTTAAATATTTTTCCTGAATGACCATCGAAAATAATGTGATGGAATTTACAAACTAGAAAGTTTTTTTTCTTATGTTGAAATAATTTAAAATCGCATAATTTTTGGTATAGAGACATTGGTTCTTCGATATATTTTTTTATTTGATATTCAAAATCATTTTCATTATCTATTAAATTTATATTTCTTAATTCAATATTTACTTTTTCATGAATCAATTGTTTCGGGAATTTCCCCATCATTATTTCTACCCTTAAAGCAGAATTACTTTTAATAATTTCATTAAGTGCTGATTCAACATCTTCTTTTTTTATACCTTCATCAAGTTGAATGACTAAAGGAATTAGGTATTCATTATTTTCTCTATATTGTTGGATTCTTGACCAAATACCTTTCTGCTGTGGACTCAATTCATAAAGTTTATTTACCACTTTTATCCCTCCTTAATAGTAAATAAATTTCGCTAAAGTTACTGGCTTTAAACAATTCCTTTATTTTCATTTCAACTCCATATTCCCTATTTAATGCTCTAATCAGCTTCATACCTTTAATTGAATCACCTCCAACACTGAAGAAATTATCATTTAAATCGATTTTCCCTATTTCCAATGTATCAGAGCATAGTGTTAAAAATTCTAAAATATCGTCATTATATTGATTGATATCGATATTAAAATTCAACTCTCTTTTTACTATACTTTCAATTTCTTTGAAATCTATTTTCCCATTAATTGTTATCGGAAAATCTTCGATATATTTGATGAAATTAGGAACGGCATAACTAGGTAAATTTCTCTTCAAAAATACGTGTATTTCTTCCTCATTGTAGTTCGCAGTATAAGCTAAAATTAAATCCTTATTATTACTAAAAATCAATTTATAGGAGTTACTAGGCATTATCTTATTTAACGCTGATTCTATATCTCCTAGCTCAATTCTATAACCCCTAAGTTTAATTTGATTATCTAACCGATTAATATAATGGGTTAGATAATTTGATTGAATATAAACAAGGTCTTTTGTATTAAAATGATTTTTCCTGTTATTTTCAATCAGAAAATTACTATTTAAATGTTTATCTGTATACCCTTGAGTAACTGTAGAACCTTTTAACACATATTCTCCTACAACTCCAAACGGCAGTATTTGTTTATCGGGTGATATTGTAAAGCCATTCAAACTACTTATAGGTTTGCCTATTGGATAATGGAGATAATCATTTATATTTTCGCTGTTTATTCGAAACATATTCGAAATAATAGTTGACTCCGTTGGACCATACATATTAATTATTTCTATTTTTTTTGGTAAATTTTCAATATCATTTTTAGTTAATTTTTCTCCACCTATAATCATTACCCTCAAACTGCTATTATTTTTCAGTTCTAAATTTTTAGCAAGCGAAGGAGTCATCGAAAAAATTGTAATTTTCTCTTTTTCGAGTAAATATTCAATTTCAGTAGCGTATAATCTTTTCTCAGGAATATACATAGAACATCCACTAATAATAGGCATTAGAAGATCGAATATGGATGGATCAAAATTCATCACTATATTTTGATACCAAATATCTGACTCGTTAGCTATATGTTCCCTAGCCAATGCTTTTAAGAGGTTAGTAAGATTATACTTTGAAACTTTTACTCCTTTTGGTACCCCAGACGATCCTGATGTATAAATGATATAAGCTATATCATCAAGTGAAGTTGTTGAAGTACCTTCCAATCGACTAAAGGAACCATCGCCATTAAACAAACAATTTACTCCGGCATTATTAATCATCATTTCAATTCTATTTTTATTAATTTCCTCTGTTATAGGTATATAAGTTGCTCCGGATATGAAACATGCAATTGCATATAAAGTCATTTTTGTTCTATCTTTTGTCATCACCGCAACTACATCACTATCTGATAGTTCAGTACGATTAATAATATTTCGAACAATATTGTATACATCATTATAGGTGTATTCTTTTTCTTTGCTTTTTATCAACAATTTATTATTATATTTTAAAAACTGTTGTATTAATACACTCGAAACAGTCTCATTAATTTCCGTAATAACCCTTACTTGCGGATAAAGTGAAGTATTGCTAAGTAATTTATTTGAAATTTCACTCACTTCATTAATCTGATTTTCTAAAAACAGATTAATTTGTTTAAGCAATATTTTACAGCTATGCAACATGTCTTTATTAACAAACTTCTCATCTAATTTTATATCTATTTTATAATTATGTTTCATATCAATCACAGATAATGCCAACAAAAAATTAACCTGTTCATGTCCTTTTGAAGTATCAAATGAAAAAATTCCATTTGTTTGTACTTTGGGATAGTTTTCAAATACATAACCAATCTGAATTTCATTATCTATATTTGATTCCATTATTATATCTTTCCATGTAATAAAATCATTTTCTAAAATAGAATTCATTTTATCTTTAATTATTGGAATTAAATCTTCTTTTATTGTTTGGCAATCTCTAAAATCAATTCTGAATGGTAGAGTGGTTACAAACATACCAACTCCATCTATCTCATTACTATGAAATTTACTTCTACCAGATGTTGTCACTCCAAACAAGATATCGTTCTTACCAAATAAATATTTCAATGTCAGAGACCAGAGTAATAGAAAATAATTATTTGGTGTTAAACTGTTACTTTCTAAAAAACTATAATGTTTATCACTTTTTTCTATATAGATTGTTTCTTCCTCTAAACCTTCATTAGAAATCTTAGGTAAGTTAATAGGTTCATATTTTTCAAAAATATCTTTAAACTCATCTAGATTTTTTGGCTTAGTATTACTAATTAATCTATCCTGAAGAATGTTAATATCTCTGAGTTTTTTATCATTATCATATAATTTATTGAAATAATTAAAGATTGTTGACATACTCCAACCATCAATAATTAAATGATGATTTTCCATAATTATTTTATAACCATTTTCAAGTTTAACAATAAGAAACCTTATTAATGGTCCTCTCTGAATATCAAACGGTATGTGTCTTTGACTTATAAGCAGATTATTTATAAGATTATTTGAGTTGCTATTGTTACTAAAGTCAAAAATTTTTATAAGCTGATTTAATCCAAAATCATCAAGTTCATTAACCTTCTGATACCATTCTCCATCTATCTCAGAAAAAGACACCCTTAAAGGTTCTACTTTTCGAAGCAATTCTCTAATTGCACTTAAGATTTTTTCTACTTCCAAGTTTTTGGTTTCAGATTCCCATTGAATAATGTAATTTCCACTTTTGGGATTTTGATAATAATCCATTATCATTGCTTCTTGAGTTCGATTAATTGGATATATTTGACCATTTTGAGCATCTTTCAACAAATATAGTGAATCTTGAAATTCCATTTCCACTTTTTTAAAATCCGAACTATTATATAGTTTTTTATTATATTTAAATTTAATACTTAATTCTTGATTATTTAAAATAACATCTACATGCAGATTTGATAAAGCCTGACTGTTTGGAGAAAAGTCATTTTCTGAAAAAATATCTACTATCTTAAACTCAGGATAGTCATTAAATGTCATATCACCCAAAAAGTTAAAACTCCAATCATGACAAAAATTCAAATCAAAATATCTTTGATAGCCGATTCCTTTATTAGGGATTTTTATTTGATTAAAAAAGATCTTTTGAGCTGATATTTTAATATCATCATTTAGTTCTATCTTCATTGGATATATATTTGTGAACCAGCCCATTGTATTAATAAACTCATTCTTTTCTTTTGGTCTACCATGGCCTTCTAATAGTAAAATAGATTTTTGGGGTATGATATTATTTTTACTTAGAGTATGTGCAATAACTGCAATAAGAACAGCCTCCATGTTTCCATGGTTCTTCTGATTCGCGAATCGAATTATAACTTCAGTTTCCTCTTTACTCAATGCTATGTCATAATCTTTTAAATCTTTATATTTACACTTTTTGTTATTATTAATCTGATTCTTCCATTCCGAAAAATAATTTTCTGATAGCCCATCTTCATAATTTTTTATATATTTTACCCAACTATCAAAGTTACTCGATTCATAATTATACTTATTATTACCTTCTAATAATTCAGAGAAATCATTTAAAATAATTCTCCATGATACCCCGTCAATCACTAAATGATGTATAATAAAGTGAATATATACTTGATTTTGATAATATATTATTTTAAAATTGTATATACCTTTGTGAATATTTAGTGATGATTGCCCAATATTTAATAAGTTATTAAATTCACTTAAACTCTGTACTTTCTCTGAATTTATCTCATATTTTCTTTTATCTATGACTTGCCTATAGACACCGTTATCTAAAATAAATCGTGATTTCAATATAGGGTGTAATTCGATAAGTTGTTTTAAGCAATTAATAATATCCTTTTCTTCTTTTATGTTTTTTAATTCAATTAAAGCACTTTGATTCCAATGAGATATGTCTTCTTTCTGTGTTTCAAAAAACCATTTCTGAATTGGACTAAGTTCATTTGAATTCCAAATCTGATTATTTTGGCGTACCTCTTTATTATTTTCTTTTTTAAAAAATTCTCCTAAACTTTTAATATTTTGGCAGTCCATAAATTCGCTCATAGTAATGTTATAACCTTTATTTCTTAATTTAGAACAAATTTGCATCGATTTAATGGAGTCTATACCAATTTCATATAAATTAGTTTCCGTACTAACACTTTGACTATGCGTGGCATCTTTTATTACTTCCATAATCATTTTTTCTTCTTTAGTGGCCGGAATATTATCACTGTTTTCTATATAAAACTTTTCTATAATTGATTTATCTAATTTGCCATTTAACGTTAATGGAATCTTATCGGTATGAATAATTTGATTTGGCACCATATAATTTGGCAATACATTAGTTAAAAACTCTTTAGCCTTATTAGTCTTTAGTTGACCTTCATAAACTAATACTAATAAATTATTGATAACTTCAGTAACACAATTTGACACTAAATCATGCTTAAGTAGATTTTCTTCAATCTCAGATAACTCTATTCTGTATCCTCTCAGTTTAATTTGGCTATCTATTCTGCTAATATAATTAAGCGTTGAATCACTTGAAATATAACCAATATCACCACTTTTATATAACTTGTCAGTCACTTCATCAATCGTCACAAATTTTTCTTTTGTAATATTTTCATTTAAGTATCCTGAACTAAGATTTTCACCACCAATTACTATTTCGCCTTCGCAATTATGTGGTAGAAGCATATTTCTTTTATTTACAACGCCGATTTTCACATTGACTCCAGGTTTTCCAATAGGAACGTTAGAAAAGAATGAATTATTAAATTCCATTGTAGTCGTAAAAGTAGTATTTTCAGTTGGACCATAACCATTAACAATACTAACATTCTCTAAGTTTTTAATTGCTTTTTTAATATGTTTTGCTAAAGCTTTTTCTCCACCAATAAAAATTTTCCTATGATCTTTGAACAATTGTATTGACTCATTATCAATCATAGAATAAAACAACGATGTTGTTAAAAAAGAAATAGTAGGTTTTAATTGTAATTCCTCAAAATTCCAATTTTCAATATCAATTATTGGATCGGGAACCACTAATAAACTACATCCATTAAGTAAAGACATCCATATTTCAAATGTAGAAGCATCAAATGATAAAGAACTGCAGTGAGTAAAGACATCCTTATCATTTAAACCATATGCTTCAAAATTCCGGGTAAAATTGAAAACATTTTTATGAGTTATTTTAACACCTTTAGGAAAACCAGTTGTACCAGATGTATAAAATACCTCCAGACAGTTTTCATCTTCCCTAAAACAAGAGTTTTTATTGTAATTCAAATTATCATAAATGAATAAATTTCTATCTAAAACTTTTTGTTTCTCACTTATTTTTAAATGATTTGCATTATCTGTAATAACATATTTTGCATTAAAATCATCTAAGATATATTTAATTCTTTCTTCAGGATAGTTATTATTTAAATGTAAAAAAGGAATATTCATTTTAGCTAAAGCTATCATTAATGCAATATTCTTAATTCCTCTATCTAAAAAAATAGCTATCCTGTCATCCTGAGAAATTTTATAATTTAACATTGCATTTACTAGTTTATCGACCAATGTATTTAATTCGAAATAAGTAATTTGATATTGTTTTGACATAATTGCTATTTTGTGCTTATATTTTTCGTTAAATGCTATATTTCTAAATTCTTTATAAAGATTATTATTTTTTTCTAGACTAACTTTTTTACCTTGAATTAAGCTATCATTACTTCCTCTATTTTCAAAATCATTACCTTTTAAAGCTTTATCAATTATACTTTTATAAGTATCAATCAAAAATTTCGATTCTTCTTCATTAAATATTTCATCAGAGAACTCGATTTCCAAAAACGCTTCATTTCCTAAAACTTTAACGTTGCCAGTCAATTCAAACTTTGCTCCTGTTTGATTTGTATTAATCTCATAAAAAATGTCCGAAACATTCTTATCTGTTTCTTGGTAGCTAAAAACTACATCTTGCATTCTGTTTAATGGCGAATCAAAGAATGTAGTTAAATCCCGATAACGTGCATTCTTATATTCAAATGTTTTAAATATTTCTTTTTGAACAAGTTTAAACCTATCTAACCAGGTATAACCTTTATCATAAATACTATCCTGAATATATAAAGGCAATATATTCACAAAATATCCCATTTTTTTAAAATCCTCACTATTATTTCGAGTAGAGAAAGGTATACCTAATCTGAAATAATCCTCACCGGTAATATGAAGTAAAGTGTAATAAAAAGTAGTTAGAAAAAAAGTGTATTTTGAAATTTTATTTATGTTACAATATGTTACTAATTCTTGGAACTTTTCATTATTTAGTTTTAAATTCTTAGTATAGCCAGTAAATTTAGTTTGTGAAATTCTATGAGGCTTAATACGACGAGGTATATCAAGTGCTTTTTGTATGTATTTATCTTGTTTGAGCTTTTTTAATGGCTTTAAGTGTTCTTGATAATTAGTAGATAATTCATGATGAATTTTTTCAGTAACCCTACTTGGATCTAGTATCTCTTTTAACCTTCGAAGTATTAAATTTTTTGTTTGAGCATCTGATACAATGTGGTGGTGGTTTATAATAAGATAAGTGCTATTCATTTCATTATCTATTAAAATATAAAACTGACATAGGACGTCATTATTTAAATCAAACTCTTCCGTTTTGTATTTATTTATAAACTGATATAAATTTGTCTCTTTCACTTTTTCAGTTATCACAACAGGATTTGTATGATTTACGTATTTATATACACGATTATTTTTAAATATGAAATTTGATTTTAGAATATCATTTTCTTCAAAAATTTGACAAAGTGCTTTCACAAGTTTATTTTTGTCACATTCAATTAGTAATTTAAAACACCATGTTTCCGTATATAACGATCTAGTCACAGATGATTTATTCCATATCAAATAAAGTTGTTCTTCTTCCATAGAAGCTTGTGTCATATAGGATGATTTAATTAATTCCATCTGATTGACCTCCTTTAACTAAAACTTATTCAAAAATCCTATCAACGGTTATGTCAATTAAAAACTCGATTGTTCCATTTTCATTATATATATCTAACTCTTCTTTTGATAAAGGAGTAAAGATATATCCTAAGGCAGAAATCCCTAAATTTTCATCAACTTTATATTTCAAATTTGATTTCCTAATTTCATTACGAAGATCATAGTGTACATTTTCCATTAATTTTTTTTGTTTTTTTACATCTAGTTTATTTAAAAATTTGATAAAATCCTGTTGTGATGTCTCATTTAAAAAATCTAATTTTGTATATTCCTGATATAACAGTTTCAAAAAATTAGCAAAATCATATTTAGTCATACATTTTTTTAAACCGTCCTCTGTAATTTTCACTAACTTATTGTGTGCACTTATGATGACTTCATAAAATAATGCCTCCTTCGAATCAAAAAAATTATAAAAAGAACCTTTTGATATTCCAGAAATTTGGCACAAGTCATTAATATTTGTTTTTTTATAACCGTATTTTGACCAATGCTTTTCACAATTTTCTAATAAATTTTTCTTAATATTTTCTTTTTCAATCTTAGAGAATGCCATATTAATACCCCTATTCATTTATGACTAAATAAATTTTTCTAGTCACTTTTATCTTAATCTATTTAATTAATATGTCAACTATATTAAGCGAATATTTTTTTTAATATTGATTTTTCTTTATTGTGTCTATTACATCTCTAAAGATAAAGAATAAAATATTTTGTCAACTAATCTTCTAATAATAAGAATATTCTATTGCGGATTTTATACTACATTTACATTGTATTTCTTATTACATACTTTATTATTTTAAAATTAAACTATCTGCTGTAATTTTTTTAAACATAATTATAATCACTGCCATTTCTATAAAAATTACCAATAAAGTCAGCAATGAGTTATTTATTAGAACAAATGCAATAACTATCGGAATAATTATCATACTTATTATTGCAGTTACAATAGTTCCTTTACTTTGTTTAACAACTTCCATTTCAGAACTCCAGTTATAGGATGGGAACCGTAAATTTACTAAAAACCCAATAATACTTATCAAAGTGAGGGTAGATACTAACAACGTACTGATTATAATTAAATAAAATATACCTGCATGAAATACTGTATAGAACACAATAGAAGTTAAAACAATACCTGGTAAAAATAAAAGTATATTAACTAATATTTTTCCAATCGCTATTTTCTTAATATTAATAGGAGCCACTAACATAATCCAAATACTCTTTCCTTCAAAAGAAATGCTACAAGAAGTTGTAGTAGTAAGAATTACAAAAGTAAAGACAATAAGTACATATATTTGCTGAGAACTAATAGTAAATCCTAGTAAATCATAAGAAATTGAATCAATACTGGGTATTATTCCAATTAGAATACTTATATTTAATATAACAATAACTACTGGAGTTATGATTGTATTACTAACATAAGTTAAAGAGGAAAAATATAATTTAAATTCCTTTATTATTAAACTGAATACTGGTGAATTTATTTTAAATACCGTATTCCCATTTCTTTTTTTCTTTCGCTTATTTGTTTGATTTCTAAGGGAATCATGAAAATTAATCAGCATATAAATAACTATGAACGTTGTAATAAAGGTAATAACAATTAACAAAAACATATTAAATAAAAAAGGAGAGCTAGTCATCTTGTTAAGCGGGTACCGTAAAATAGATGTATTTATAAACCATTCTTTATAACCAACCATTTCAGAGTTAAAGATAAAATAAATTAACGGAGCTATAAATGCGAATAATGTAAAAATTGACTCTGTTATATTATTACGTAACTTGATAAATATTAGTATATTTCTTACTAATATGGAAATTATAAAAGGTATATTTGTAGCTAGAAGAGGAACAATAAAACTTAATAAAATAATCATAAGAATTACTGACAATAAATGAGATAACAAAGGTATTACGAAGACAACACTTAGAATAAAAATGGTAAAAGTCAAAGTAATATGAATCAAATATTTACTTAATAAATAAAACAGTTTTGCTTGCCAGTTTTTTATTGGCAGACTATAAATAAATTCACCATCCTTCCCTTCTATGACATTATCGAATCCGCTAAGTATATTCCATATACCAAATAGCCAAAATAAAATGGATGTTAATAATACAAAAAATTCATGGATATTATTATTTAAACTTAAATCTATTGCAATGAAAACTATATATCCTAAAAACATTATAAATGCTGTAATATATCCTGTGATAGTGTAAATAGAATGCTTTCTTACTTCTTTATTATTGCTTTTCAAATTAGATAATTGCGTTTGATTTTTTAATCGAAATAAAAATAACAATTTAAGATTATTCATCAGAAGTCACATCCTTAAATATTTCATTTAATGGTGCTTTTTTAAGAATACTTTCCATTGTATCATTTACTACAGCTTTACCATGATCTAAAATAACAAGTTTATTACATAATTTTTCAGCAACTTCAAGTACGTGTGTAGAGTATAAAATAATTGCTCCTTCACTGGCTCGTCTTCTAATTTCATTCACTAAAAAATCAATAGCATTTGGATCCAAGCCAACAAATGGTTCATCCAAAATAATTAATTTAGGATCATGCATTAATAATGAAATAAGCACTAACCTCTGCTTCATTCCATGAGAATAACTAGAAACCAAATCATAAATGGCACTTTCAAATTTTAATTCTTTTATTAGGTAACTTAATTTCTCTTCAAGTTCTATGTTCTCCATTTTATAAAGCGCCGCTATTAGTTCAATATATGCTTTCCCCGTCATATTATTGTACAAATCAGGCGTATCTGGTGAATAACCAATGAAAGATTTATAATACTCTGGATTATCTTTTAGATTTATATTGAACAATTTCACTTCTCCATGATCAAATGTATGTATTCCAACAATTGATTTAATCGTTGTCGTTTTCCCAGCACCATTTGCTCCAATAAAAGCACATATATCACCTTCATATAATTCTAATGATAAATTCTTAACACCTTTATCAGAACCTTTATACGTTTTACTTAAATTTTGAATGGATAACATTTCTATACCTCCTTAGAATTTCTTGATAATGACTTTAGATGCATATACTATGGCAACAATATAAATAACAGGTGCGATTATCAATAAGAAATTAGAATTTATATTTTGAAATTGGCTTTCAGCTAATGTAAGTGCACCACTTGGTAAAAATAAAGCAAATGTTTTATTAATATTGCCCAATAATATAAATACCATTGATATTACGATAGTTATCACACCTATAAAAATAGAACTTTTTATAAAAGTACTTAATAATATCGTTACGCTGACAATAAAAAGAATCCACAAACTATAAAATAAGAGAAAAAATAAAAAATTAATAAATGGATAATAATCAAAAAGATAAATAGTATAACAATATGAAACACCAGCACCAATCAAGATACATATCATACTAATAATCCAGTTTCCAAAAAGCTTTGAAATAATATATTGCATACTAGATACTGGCCTTGTAAATATAAACCCCAGAACTCCACTCTTCTTTTCATCAGCTATCATACCCATAAAGCTGATGACCAATACAATCAAACCCATCTGATTAAATTGGCCAGTAAACGTTGCCAACAAAACTTCATTAGCCTGAGGTTTAGGTGCATTAGGGTCCATAATAATCCCATCAACCCCTCCAAAATTTTTAATAATCACTTCCATGTAATTATCAATTAAAGGTTGCGTCAATCCAAGAATAGAAAAGAATATTGCTAACCATATAAATTTAATGTTCCTTACTGCTTCTAATAATTCCACTTTTCCTAAAATTAATATATTTCTCATATATCAGACACCAACTCTAAAAATATTTTCTCTAAATCTTTCTTTTCATATGCAATTGAATTCACTTTAATATTAATTTTGTCCAGTTCTTCAATTAACTCAGATATTTCAATTGGCTTTCGACTGGTTACAATATATTCTCCTGCTTTTACTTTTTGTAAATCATATAAGTCGGTTAATTGAATATCCGGATCATAAGAATCTTTTAAAGAAATTTTTAAATATATACTTTTGTAATTCACAGTCTCATCTTCATTGGTTATATTTCCGATGATTTCTCCATCTTTTATAATAATATATCGATCACAAAATTCACTTGCATCATCAAGAATATGTGTGGATATAAGAACTGTTGTGTATTTTTTCAATTTTTTTATTAGGTTTTTGATTTCATTCCTGCCAACTGGATCAAGAGCTGATACTGGTTCATCTAAGACCAAAAACTTTGGACGATGTAAAATAGCCTGTGCTATGCCTAATCTCTGTTTCATCCCTCCTGATAATTCTTCTACCTTATATTTATTTTTATTCTGAAGACCTACATCTTTTAGTATTTCATTAATATTCTGAGCAATATACGTTTTATTTAAACCTGATAAACCACCAAAAAATCTTAACGACTCTTCACAAGTCATCCACTGCTTAAAATCTGTGTGCTGTGATAAATAACCAATATCATTTTTAAAATTCAAAATATTTTTTCCATTAAATTTAATTTCCCCTTTTTCATAATTAATAATTCCAGTAATACATTTAATCAATGTTGTTTTCCCAGCACCATTAGGACCTAATAATCCAATACACTCTCCCTCTGAAATATTAAAAGAAATATTTTTCAGTATTTTTCTTCCTCTAAACATTTTATTCACATGCTTAATCTCGATCAATTTTTATTAGCCTCCTTCCAATAATCAAATAAAGAATAGGTCCAATAGTATTAAACAACAAAATTGCGATTGCCCAAGCAATAGGATAATTAACAATTTTTCTTCGTCTATATAAATCGATTAGGGCAATTATTAAAAGTACTACATGTAAAACCAATATTGGTATTAATATTGGCATAATAGTCCCCCAGTCTATTTCTTTTAAGACGTTAATATCAGTATTCATTTTCACCCTCCATTATCATTATTGATAATGATAATGTTACTGTACATTTATTTAAAAATCAATTATTATGTATAAAGTGAGGTGTTATGTATGGAATTCAGTTTATTTAAAAATCAAACACGTTTTAAAATCGCATTAACATTAATCGATAAACCAGAAGGACTTTCTATTATGCAACTCAATGAATTATTAGAAGATGTGCCTCAAGCAACACTGTATAGACATGTAAATGCTATGTTTGAAGAACAATTATTAAAAATTGTAAAGACCAAAAAATTACGTTCTAGTGAAGAAAACTATTATGCAATAAACTCTAAAGGCTATAAAATTGATGAAACAGAGTGGACTCAAGCGAATTACAGTAAAAAAATAGACTTTGTTACTTATTATTTTATGTATGTATTACAATCTTATCAAAATTATCATAAAACAATTAATAAGGATGATAAAGCTACCTTTTCTATTTCAAAACTAAATTTAGAAGACAGTGAATTTGAAAATTTCCAGTCCGATCTTAACTGTTTAATTAATAATTATTACAATGAAAAACAAAATACGAATAACAAAGAGCGAACCATTTCACTTGTTATTATTCCATAACCAATTTTGATTCACTTTACTAGCAAAAGTTAAAACTATTAATACTGTGGTTCATATGATTATTTCTTATGACTATATTGCCAAAATCAACATCGGCCACATTGACTGTAATAATATAATTTGATTTTCCTACTTTTGTAATAGGTATACGAACACATCATATATCTCTCTTTAAAAGACTGTTAGATGGAGTTTTAAAACGTCAAACAGTAGTTCCTCCAGAAATCTTTTTCGTAATAGTATAGTGTAATATGTTTTATATATACCTCTCAAGTTAATCCTAGAAAGATTGGTTAAATATCAAGACACAATATACTGAATTTTTCCACAAAAAACACCTCGACATAATATCGAGGTGTTTTGTATATTTCTTCCAACAATTAACGTTTTGAGAATTGTGGAGAACGACGTGCTTTTTTAAGACCTGGTTTTTTACGTTCTTTCATACGTGGGTCACGTGTTAATAATCCAGCACGTTTTAAAGAACCTCTGTATTCAGGATCTGCTTCTAATAACGCACGTGCAATACCGTGACGAATTGCTTGAGCTTGTCCAGTGAAGCCACCACCATGTACATTAACTAAAACATCGTAGTTACCTTTAGTTTCTGTTACATCAAATGGTTGGTTTAAGTCTAAAATCAATGATTCGAATGGTAAGTAGTCACGCACATCACGATCGTTAACTTTAATGTTACCTTCGCCTGGTACTAAACGTACACGTGCTACTGAGTTTTTACGACGGCCTGTACCTCTATATTCAACTTGTGCCAATGTAATTTCCTCCTTCTAATTAACCACGTAACTCGTAGTTTTCTGGTTGTTGTGCAGCGTGTGGATGTTCAGCGCCACCATATACAAATAATTTTTTACCTTGTTTTTCGCCTAAACGTGAACTTGGTAACATACCTTTGATAGAATTTTCAAGTAAGCGTTCTGGATTATTACGTTTCAATTCTCCAGCAGTAACAGCTTTTAGTCCGCCTGGATGATTTGAGTGACGGTAATAAATTTTATCTTGTTCTTTGTTACCAGTTAATTCGATTTTTGAAGCGTTAATGATGATCACGAAATCACCAGTATCAACGTGTGGTGTGTAAGTTGGTTTATTTTTACCGCGTAAGATAGATGCAACTTCTGATGATAAACGACCTAATGTTTGGCCTTCAGCATCAATTACATACCATTTGCGCTCAATGTTTGATTCATTTGCCATAAATGTTTGACGCATAATAATTGTCCTCCTAAAAATAAATGCTGTGTCTAGATTGTAATCCTGTCTTCACATTCGAACCTATGAGATAAATCACAATCTACTTTCGATACTTAAATACTGTTACGATTTAAAAGCGTTAGTTTCATTTATTTTGTTAACTGTTCTTCTGCTTTGCTTATATATCTTGTAACACAATAAGTTTCCGGGGCTTATCATGGGGTGGATATAAAACAATACCGTTAATAATCATATAATTTTATAGGTGTTTTGTCAATCTAATTTAGTCGTTTTGTAAAGATTTTTTACGATAAATTTTGATGTTTTGTCCAAAGTCATTAATTAGATCTTCAGGTGCTAAGTAGATTTTTTCAAGATAAAGGCCTTCTGCTGGTGCGGTAAATGGAACATTATCTCGATTTTTTTGTTCCAATAATGCTGTGACTTCTTCCGGGGAACGGTTCCCCTTTCCTACTTCAATGAGAAAAGCCATTATTACGCGGACCATATTATATAGAAACCCTGATCCTGTAACAATATAATCAAAACCATATGTCGTCATTTCAATTTCACTTTGATATAACGTTCTAACTTTACTTTCTACTTCTGTTTTTTGCGAACAAAATCCTGTAAAATCATGTGTCCCAATAAATTTTTGAGCAGCTTCATTCATACGTTCAATATTTAATTGTTGTGGTACATAAGTCTTCAATCCACTTTCAAATGGATTCTTATGTTCAGCTTGATACACTTTATATCGATAGCGTTTGCCAACACAATCATATCTACAATGAAAATCCGAATCTACCTGTTTAACTTCTTTGACATAAATATCATCAGGCAAAGCACTGTTCATTGCATATTGCCATTGACTATCAGCAATCTTTAATTCGGTATCAAAATGGAAAAATTGTTCAAGCGCATGGACACCTCGATCGGTACGACTTGATGGATGTATACGAACATCATGTCGATGCATTCGTTTTAGTATCTTTTCAAATTGTTGCTGAACCGTACGACCTTGATTTTGAATTTGAAATCCTAAAAAATTGCTTCCTTGATAGCATATATTGACTAAAATACGCAACGCATTACACTCCTATCAATTTTAATACAAACATTAAACCTGCGATTGGAATCATTGCTAAAATCACAATTGTATCTTTTATCTGCCATTGTAACGTACGATAGCTAGTACGTTGAACATTTGCATCATATCCTCGCACTTCCATAGCTATAGCCAAGTCTTCTGCACGTTGAAATGCAGAAACAAATAATGGAATCATCAAAGGGACAAAGGCTTTTATACGTGCAAATATCCCTCCCGAGCTTATTTCAGATCCTCTTGATTTTTGTGCTAATATAATTTTATCTAATTCATCCATTAGTGTTGGAATAAAACGTAAAGCAATAGACATTATCATACTGAGTTGATGTACGGGTACCTTAATCCATTTCAGCGGATACATCAATTTTTCAAAGGCATCTGTTAAATCAATCGGACTTGTAGATAAGGTCATAATTGTTGCTATCACTACAATAAGAATTAATCTTAGAGAAATAAAAATCCCTTCCAAAACACCCGCACTTTCAATAGTAAACGCACCTATTTGAATCAGTACAAAGCCACCTTTTGTAAACAGTATATGCATCACAAAAGTAAAAATCAGAAAGATAAATATGGGTGTCAGTCCTTTTAATAAAAACCAAAGTTTTATTTTTGCACATATCATAATAGCTAAAATAATAAGTAACAACCATGCAAACGTAGTAAACGAGTGAGCAAAGAATATCGTAATAATAAATAAAAAGACAAAGATTAATTTAGCTCGTGGATCTAATTCGTGTATCAATGATTGTGTAGGTAGATAGCGACCAATAATCAATTTATTTTTCATTTTTGCCGCCACTCCTTATACATTTGAACGAATTCCTCATTTGTAAGTGCCAAATGAGGGAACTTTATTTGATGTTTATCCTCAATATCTTTTTGTAGTTTAACAATATCGGGTAAGGCAATATGCCAATTTGTTATATACTTATCTTTAGCAAACAAATCACGCGGTGTACACACATCAACGATTTGTCCTTCTTTCATAATTACAGTTTGATCTGCATAGCACGCAACATCATTCATATCATGCGTCACCAAAATGATAGTCTTATTATCTTCAAGTTGAAACTTTTTAAGTAGTGTCATAATTTGAAATCTACTTTGAGGATCCAATCCTGCAGTAGGTTCATCTAAAATAATTACATCGGGATTCATTGCTAAAATAGATACGATGGCAATCTTACGCATTTGTCCTCCTGACATTTGGAAGGGGGATAAAGACATAATGTTTCTTGGAAAACCTAATTGCATTAATAAATCAAAGGCATCACTTTTAACTTGTTCTATATCCATACCAAAATTTTTCGGACCAAAGATAATTTCACGTTCCACTGTATCTTCAAATAATTGTGTTTCTGGAATTTGGAAAACCATACCGACTGTTTTACGAATAGTTCTTATATGTTTATCTTTGGTTTTATGATGAATCGTAATGTCACCAACAGAAAGGCTTCCTGTTGTAGGTTTGATAAGGCCATTAATATGTTGAATGAGTGTTGACTTACCGCTACCCGTTTGTCCTATGAGTGCATAATAGACACCTTGTTCTAAAGCCAAATGAATGTGACTCACTGCTTCTTTTTCATAAGGTGCCCCCTTTTGATAAATATATGTGACATCATTAAAGGAAATACTCATAGTTTGTCCACTAACCCTTCATAAGTAATATAACGATTACTAACTTCTAATTGTTGTGCAATTTTCATTACAAATGGTAAGTCTAAACCAATATCTAATAAACCTTGTTGTGACGAAAAAATGGTCTCAGGTATTCCAGCCTGGTAAACCGTTCCTTTATTCATCACAATCACATAGTCACTACCCATTGCTTCAGTCAAATCATGTGTAATAGAAATAATTGTAATATTTTTTTCTTGTTGGACACGTTTCACTAACTCAAATAAATCTTCTCGTGCTTTAGGATCTAACATAGAATCAGCTTCATCTAAAATAATCACTGAAGGCCCTAATGCTAGTACACCAGCGATAGCAACGCGTTGTTTTTGACCACCAGATAATGATTGTGGCTCACTATCTGCATAATCTAACATATTAACGTCAGAAAGCACCTGTTTAACTATGCGATGCATATTATCATGAGGTACTGAATGATTTTCTAAACCAAAAGCAACATCGTATTTGACAATTGACCCAACAAATTGGTTTTCTGGGTTTTGCAATACGATACCAATATGTTTACGAATATCTTGTAAATTTTGTGCATTGATAAGGTGATTATTATAAAAAATTTGTCCTTCATTTGCTTGCTCGATACCTACCATCAATTTTGCAAGCGTTGATTTCCCTGAACCATTATGACCGACAATTGTCGTCCATTTACCTTTTGGTATATTAAAAGAAACATGATCTAAAGTAAATGCAGTATCGCTTTGATATTGAAATGACACATCTTTAAATTTAATTATATTTTCTTCCATAGCCATTGTCAGTCATCCTTATCAAAATTTATGTATTCTATCATATTTTACATGAAATCATATCATCTGTATATTGTCCACATTTTATCAAATATACTGTCTATTTTCTATGCACGTTACTACACAACATCCACTTCAAATAGGATACAAATTAAAAAGCCATAGTCAATTAAACTACAGCTAAATGAAAAAAGCGCGCACCCCATCATGTTTATTGAGTTCACGCTTTAAATGATTATTAAGT
This sequence comes from Staphylococcus sp. HMSC62D11, assembly GCF_001839145.1. Lineage (NCBI taxonomy): Bacteria > Bacillati > Bacillota > Bacilli > Caryophanales > Staphylococcaceae > Staphylococcus > Staphylococcus sp. HMSC62D11. The sequence continues at coordinate 66,225 of NZ_KV840207.1, forward strand.
TGATGGGGTACTCTGAGCTAGACAATATTTGTATGTGGCAAACATTATCGTTGCACTCATTTGCTTTATATATAAGTTCTAAGTGTATTTATTCAGTGATATATTGTGACATTTCACAATTATACTAATTCAATAATTACTGATTCAGCACCGTCTCCACGACGAGGGCCTACTTTAAGGATACGAGTGTAACCACCTTGACGTTCTGTATAACGGTCTGCGATTTCACCAAATAGTTTTTGAAGTGCAGTTTGTGTTGTCTCATCTTCATTTAAGATGTCAACATTACGTAATGTTTTAGCTGCATTACGACGAGAAGCTAAATCGCCTTTTTTTCCTAAAGTGATTAATTTCTCAACAATACTACGAACTTCTTTTGCACGTGCTTCTGTTGTTTCGATACGTTCACTTACAATAAGTGACGTTGCTAAATCACGTAACATTGCTTTACGTTGGTCAGAAGTACGACCTAATTTTCTGTAACCCATGAGTTAACCTCCTTTATCAATCTTCTTTTCTTAAACCTAAACCTAAATCTTCTAATTTGTATTTAACTTCTTCAAGAGATTTACGACCTAAATTACGCACTTTCATCATATCAGCTTCTGATTTATCAGCTAACTCTTGTACAGAATTGATTCCTGCGCGTTTTAAACAGTTATATGAACGTACAGATAAGTCTAATTCTTCAATAGACATTTCTAATACTTTTTCTTTTTGGTCTTCTTCTTTTTCGATCATAATTTCAGCATTTTGAGCTTCATCAGTAAGACCTACAAAGATATTTAAGTGCTCAGTCATTATTTTAGCAGCTAATGATACTGATTCTTGTGGCGTGATTGAACCATTTGTCCAAACATCCAATGTTAATTTATCAAAATCACTACTTTGACCTACACGTGTATTTTCAACTGTATAGTTTACACGTTCTACAGGTGAATAAAGTGAATCAACAGGAATTACTCCAATTGGTAAATCACTAGTGTTGTTTTGTTCTGCTAATGCGTAACCTCTACCCTTATTAGCAACAAGACGAATTTTAAGATGTCCACCTTTAGACACGGTTGCGATTTTAAGCTCTGGGTTTAAAATCTCAACATCACTATCATGTGTGATATCACTTGCAGTTACTTCGCCTTCATCTCGTACATCAATTTCTAACGTTTTATCCTCTTCAGAATAGATTTTTAATGCTAGTTTTTTGATGTTCATGATAATTGTAGATACATCTTCCACTACATTATCTATTGCTGAAAACTCGTGTAATACGCCTTCAATCTCGATGTATTTAACGGCTGCACCTGGTAATGAAGATAGTAGGATACGACGTAAGGAGTTTCCTAGTGTAGTACCGTAGCCACGTTCTAGTGGTTCAACAACGAACTTACCGAATTTAGCATCATCACTAATTTCAATTGTCTCAATTCTAGGTTTTTCGATTTCTATCATTTACAAATATCCTCCTTAAATACGTCGACTTTAATTTCAAACTGTTTTGCTAAGTGATCAGTGACCTGTAACAATAACAATCAAGAATTAGACGCGACGACGTTTTGGTGGACGACAACCATTATGTGGTACTGGAGTAACGTCTCTGATTGCTGTTACTTCTAAACCAGCAGATTGTAATGCACGGATAGCTGATTCACGACCTGGGCCAGGACCTTTAACTGTTACTTCTACAGTTTTTAAACCGTGTTCCATTGCAGATTTTGATGCAGTTTCTGAAGCCATTTGTGCTGCAAAAGGTGTAGATTTTTTAGAACCTTTAAAACCTAATGCACCAGCTGATGACCATGATAATGCATTACCAAATTCATCTGTGATAGTTACAATAGTATTGTTGAATGTTGAACGGATATGCGCAACACCGTTTTCAATATTCTTTTTAACTCTACGTTTACGAGATACTTGTTTACGTGCCATTTATTTTTGCCTCCTTTACCTATTATTTTTTCTTGTTAGCTACAGTTTTCACTGGGCCTTTACGCGTACGAGCGTTATTTTTAGTTTTTTGACCGCGAACTGGTAATCCACGACGGTGACGGATACCACGGTATGATGAAATTTCCATTAAACGTTTAATGTTTAAATTTTGTTCACGACGTAGGTCACCTTCAACTTTAAAGCTATCAACAACCTCACGGATACGACCTAATTCATCATCTGTTAAATCTTTTACACGTGTATCAGCTGAAACATTTGCTTGTTCAACAATTTTTTGAGCTGTTGATGTACCGATACCGTATATATAAGTTAAAGAAATTACAACGCGTTTTTCACGTGGAATATCTACTCCTGCAATACGTGCCATATAAATTTACACCTCTCTTTTAATTAACCTTGTCTTTGTTTGTGCTTAGGATTATCACAAATTACCATAACTTTACCTTTACGTTTAATGACTTTACATTTTTCGCAAATTGGTTTTACTGATGGTCTTACTTTCATTTTTATACCTCCCTATATTATGGAGTGACGATTATTTATAACGATACGTAATTCTACCGCGTGACAAATCATACGGAGACATTTCTACTGTTACTTTGTCGCCAGGAAGAATTCGAATATAATTCATTCTGATTTTACCACTTACATGTGCTAAAATCTCATGACCATTTTCTAATTCTACTTTAAACATAGCATTTGGTAAAGTATCAAGTACTGTACCTTCTAATTCAATTACATCTTGTTTCGCCATTGATTACTTCCCCCTTTTTGCAATAGTAAGGTAATCGTCAATAGACAACTTTAACGATACGAATCTATTTCAGTGACTAGTTAGAATAACTTCAACAAAAGTGCGGGAATTATATCGTCTTATGTCACTCAACTTATTAATCATAGATTAAACCTAAATAAAATCACCATTTAATAGACCGTATAAAGTTGATCTATTTTAAATGATTTAAGATATCAATGACATCGCTGGTTACTTCGTCAATGTTTTTTGAACCATCAATGTTTTTCAAGACACCTTTTTTATCATAGTATTCTAAAATAGGTTTTGATTGTTTAACATTAACGCTCAAACGGTTGGATACTGTTTCTGGATTATCATCTTCTCGCTGATACAACTTTCCACCATCGATATCGCAAATACCTTCTACCTTTGGAGGATTAAAAACAAGATGATAAGTCGTACCACATGTTTCACATATACGTCGACCTGTTAAGCGATTCATTAGTTCTTCTTCTGGAACTTCTATATTGATAACCGCATCAATATCTCTGTCAAGCTCAGACATAATTTCATTTAATGCCTCAGCTTGATCGATTGTTCTAGGAAAGCCATCCAATAAAAAGCCTTTTTTTGCATCGTCTTCAGAAATTCTTTCTTTAACGATACCTACAGTAACTTCATCAGGGACTAATTCCCCACGATCCATGTATGATTTAGCTTCTTTGCCTAAATCAGTCTCATCTTTAATCGCTTTTCTGAACATGTCACCAGTAGATATATGTGGTATTGGGAATTTCTTAACAATTTCACTCGCTTGAGTTCCTTTACCTGCGCCAGGTAGACCCATTAAAATGATATTCATAAATGCCCTCCTACAAGTTATCTACCACCAAAGCCTTTATATTCTTTTTGGCTTACTTGAGCTTCTAAAGATTTCATAGTTTCAATTGCTACACCAATAACGATAAGCAAGCTTGTACCACCAATTTGAATGGATTGTGGTAAGCTCATAAACTTAGTCGCTAAAATCGGTAAAATAGCAATAACTGCTAAGAAAATAGAACCTACAAAAGTTAAGCGATATAGCACTTTAGTAATATACTTTTTCGTTTGGTCGCCAGGACGAATACCTGGTACATAACTACCTTGTTTCTTCAAATTATCGGCCATTTTTTCAGGATTAACTTGAACAAATGCGTAAAAGTAAGTAAACGCAATAATTAACACAACATAAACAATCATACCATAAGTATTGGATGGGTTCGCAGTTTGAGATATAGTTTGAGCCCAATCTGCTTTAGGGAAGAACAACGTTAATGTTCTTGGCAATAAGAAGAACGCCATCGCAAAGATTACTGGTATAACCCCTGCTGAGTTAACTTTCAAAGGTAGATAAGTTGCTTGTGAACCTAATCGTTGAGCTGATTGTTTTTTCGCATATTGAATAGGTATCTTACGCTTCGCTTCAAGTACATAAATTGCACCGATTGTTAGCAAGATTAAACCTACTACTAAACCTATCACTTTTAACCATGCTAAAGTCGTATCATCGTTACCAACAAATGCTTGTTGCGCAAATTGGATGATAGATGATGGTAAAGTGGATAAGATACCCGCGAAGATAATGATTGAAATACCATTACCCACACCAAACTGTGTGATTTGGTCTCCAAGCCAAATTAAAAATGCTGTTCCTGTTGTTAAGACAATCGCAATTAACAAATAACTCATCACGGATTGATTAATAACCAATTTACCGCCTAGATAATTGTTAAATTGGAATGCCATACCTATTGACTGAACAAAAGCCAATATAATTGCAAAGTAACGTGTGACGTTACTTAATTTTCTTTTACCTACTTCACCTTGTTTCGCCCATTCAGAAAACTTAGGTACGATATCCATCTGTAATAGTTGCATTACGATAGATGCAGTGATGTATGGCATAATACCCATTGCAAAAATTGAAAAGTTCTTTAAGGCTCCGCCACCAAACGTATTTAGCAAAGCAGCAACACCTTGATCCGAACCTTGATGTGCAAAGGGTTCAGGATTTACTCCTGGAGCTGGGATATACGTCCCAATCTTAAAAATAATTAACATTGCTAGAGTGAAGAAAATCTTGTTACGAACTTCTTTAGTTGTAAAAAAGCTCACAAGCGTTTGAAACATTAGATCACCTCGTGTGCTCCACCTTTTGCATCAATAGCATCTGCTGCTGAAGCTGAAAATTTATGAGCTTTCACTGTTAATTTTTTCTCAAGTGAACCATTACCTAGTACTTTAATACCAGATTTTTCATTCTTCACAACACCAGTTTCAACTAATAAAGCTGGAGTTACTTCAGTACCATCTTCAAATTTATTAAGTTGGTCTAAGTTAACAATAGCATATTCCTTACGGTTAATGTTAGTAAAACCACGTTTAGGTAAACGACGGAATAAAGGCAATTGTCCACCTTCAAAACCTGGTCTTACGCCACCACCTGAACGTGCTTTTTGACCTTTTTGACCGCGACCACTTGTTTTACCGTTACCAGTTGCAGCACCACGTCCAACACGATTGCGTTCTTTACGTGATCCTTCAGCTGCTTTTAACTCATGTAATTTCATTCTCTCGGCACCTCCTTATTTATTTTTCTTCTACTGATAATAAATGTTTTACTTTGTTGATTTGCCCACGAATTGCAGGGTTGTCTTCAACAACTACTGAACTGTTTGTCTTTTTAAGACCCAATGCTTCAACAGTTTTACGTTGTGTTTCAGGACGACCAATAACACTACGCGTGAGGGTAATTTGTAATTTAGCCATTATTTATTTTCCCTCCTTAATTGTATAATTCTTCTACTGTTTTGCCACGTAATTTCGCAACATCTTCAGCATTTTTAAGGTTTTGTAATCCATTGATTGTTGCACGAACCATATTGATTGGTGTGTTTGAACCTAATGATTTACTTAAGATATCAGTAATACCTGCTAATTCTAATACCGCACGAACTGGACCACCAGCGATAACACCAGTACCAGGTGCAGCAGGTTTCATGAATACGCTACCTGAGCCATAACGACCAGTGATAGTATGAGGAGTTGTTCCTTCTACACGTGGAACGACTACTAAATCTTTTTTAGCTGCTTCTACAGCTTTTTTGATAGCTTCAGGTACTTCTTGTGCTTTACCAGTACCGAAACCTACACGACCTTTTTTGTCTCCTACTACTACTAATGCAGTGAAACGGAAACGACGTCCACCTTTAACAACTTTCGCAACACGGTTGATTGTTACAACGCGTTCTTCAAATTCTTTCGCTTCTTCTTCTCTACGAGCCATGTAATTGTCCCTCCTTTAAATTAAAATTCTAATCCGCTTTCTCTTGCAGCATCTGCTAATGCTTTTACACGACCATGGTATAGGTAACCTCCGCGGTCAAATACAATAGCTTTAATGCCTTTGTCATTGGCTTTTTTAGCAATTGCTTCACCAACTTTTGTAGCTAAATCTACTTTAGAAGTTGAGTCACTAGCAATATCTTTATCTTTAGATGATGCTTGTACGATTGTTTCGCCTTTTACATCATCAATAATTTGTGCGTAAATATGTTTATTTGAACGATAAACATTCAAACGAGGTTTTTCAGCTGTACCAGATAAGCTAGTACGAACACGTGCATGTCTTTTTAAACGCACTTTATTTTTATCAATTTTACTGATCATTGTTATACTCCTTTCTTTCGAGAGTTATCTATTATTTACCAGTTTTACCTTCTTTACGGCGAACGTATTCACCTTGGTAACGAATTCCTTTACCTTTATAAGGTTCTGGAGGTCTTACTGCGCGAATGTTAGAAGCAATTGCTCCAACTTGCTCTTTAGATACGCCAGATACTTTGATTGTAGTATTCTTTTCAACAGCAAATGTGATACCATTTTCTGCTTTAATTTCTACAGGGTGAGAATATCCCACATTTAATACTAAATTAGTTCCTTGCATTTGAGCACGGTAACCAACACCAACAAGTTCAAGCGTTTTTTCATAACCTTGTGATACACCTTGCACCATGTTGTTTAATAAAGCACGAGTAGTACCATGAACTGTACGATCATCTTTAGAATCTGATGGTCTTACTACTTCGATAGTGTTTTCTTCTTGTTTAAAAGTCATTTTTTCATCAAAAGTTCTTGATAATTCCCCTTTTGGACCTTTAACAGTTGCAGTATGACCATCAAATGTAACTGTTACGTCTGTAGGAATATTAATAATTTTCTTACCAACACGACTCATGTTAGGGCACCTCCTTATTTATTATTACCAAACGTATGCGATAATTTCTCCACCAACATTACGTTTTCTTGCTTCTTTATCAGTGATAACACCTTCAGATGTAGAAACTAATGCGATACCTAAACCATTTAATACTTTAGGCACTTCGTTAGCTTTAGCATAAACACGTAAACCTGGTTTAGAAATACGTTTTAAACCTGTGATAACACGTTCGTTATTTTGACCATATTTTAGGAATAAGCGAAGAACACCTTGTTTATCGTCTTCAACGAATTCTACGTTTTTAATGAAACCTTCATTTTTTAAGATTTCAGCAATTTGTTTTTTAATGTTTGATGCAGGTAACTCTAATTTATCGTGACGCACCATGTTAGCGTTTCTCACTCGAGTTAGCATATCTGCAATTGGATCTGTCATTGTCATTGATTGTTGCCTCCTTTCAGACTCTTAATAATTACCAACTAGCTTTGCGTACGCCAGGAATTTGACCTTTATAAGCTAATTCACGGAAACAAATACGGCATAATTTAAATTTACGGTATACAGAATGTGGACGTCCACAACGTTCACAACGTGTGTATTCGCGTACTGCATATTTTTGTTTTTTTTGTTGCTTAGCAACCATTGAAGTTTTAGCCACTTAATTAGCCTCCTTTTTTAGAGATTATTTACGAAATGGCATACCGAAGTTTGATAACAATTCACGAGCTTCCTCGTCAGTGTTAGCAGTTGTTACGATAACAATATCCATTCCTCTTACTTTGCTTACTTTATCATAATCGATTTCAGGGAAAATTAATTGTTCTTTAATACCTAAAGTGTAGTTACCGCGACCATCAAATGCTTTTTTAGAAACACCATGGAAGTCACGTACACGTGGTAATGAAACTGCGATTAATTTATCTAAGAATTCATACATTCTTTCACCGCGAAGTGTTACTTTTGCACCGATTGGCATACCTTCACGTAAACGGAATGTTGCGATTGATTTTTTAGCTTTAGTTACTAATGGTTTTTGACCAGTGATTAATTCTAATTCTTCAACTGCACTATCTAAAACTTTAGAGTTTTGAACAGCATCACCGACACCCATGTTAACTACGATTTTTTCGATTTTTGGTACTTCCATTACTGAACTGTAGTTAAACTTTTTAACCAAGTTTTCAGTAACTTCTGTGTTGAATTTTTCTTTTAAACGGTTCAAAGTGGATCCTCCTTTCGATTATTTATTAATTATTAGATTTGATTTCTTCGCCTGACTTTTTAGCAATACGAACTTTTTTACCATCAACAAATTTATAACCAACACGTGTAGGTTCATTTGTTTTAGGGTCTAATAATTGTACGTTAGAAACATGGATAGCTGCCTCTGTTTCTAAGATTCCACCTTCAGGATTTAATTGAGTTGGTTTTTGGTGTTTTTTAATAACATTTACACCTTCCACAACGACACGGTCTTTTTTAGGTTCAGTAGCAATAACTTTTCCTTCTTTACCTTTGTCTTTACCTGCGATAACTTTTACGTTGTCACCTTTTTTGATATGCATGTGGGCACCTCCTTAAATATTATGGTTATTGTTTGTTTATAGTACTTCTGGTGCTAATGAAACGATTTTCATGAAGTTACCTTCACGTAATTCACGAGCAACAGGACCAAAGATACGAGTACCACGTGGGCCTTTGTCATCACGAATAATGACACATGCATTTTCATCAAATTTGATATATGAACCATCATCACGGCGAACACCTGACTTAGTTCTAACTATAACAGCTTTTACTACATCGCCTTTTTTAACAACGCCACCTGGTGTTGCATTTTTAACAGTACAAACAATTACATCACCAATGTTCGCAGTTTTGCGACCAGATCCACCTAACACTTTGATTGTAAGAACTTCACGAGCACCAGAGTTGTCTGCCACTTTTAATCGAGTTTCTTGTTGGATCATTCGTTAAACCTCCCTTATCTTTAATCTTGTATTAAATAATTACTGACTCTTCAACAATTTCTACTAAACGAAAACGTTTTGTTGCTGATAAAGGACGAGTTTCTTGGATTTTAACAATGTCTCCTAATTTAGCTGAATTGTTTTCATCATGAGTTTTGTATTTTTTAGAGTATTTTACACGTTTACCGTATAATTTGTGTGTTTTGTAAGTTTCTACTAATACAGTGATAGTTTTGTCCATTTTGTCAGAAACTACTCTGCCAGTGTAAACTTTGCGATCATTTCTTTCACTCACTTTTACAACCTCCTCTTTTATTGATTAGCCTTACTTTGTTCAATTTCTCTTTCACGAGCGACAGTTTTTAGACGTGCAATCGTTTTTCTTACTGTGCGAATACGTGCAGTTTCCTCTAATTGACCTGTAGCTAACTGAAAGCGTAGGTTAAAAAGTTCTTCTTTTGAAGATTTGATTTGTTCTTCGATTTCTGAAGTGGTTAAGTCTCTAATTTCCTTAGCTTTCATTTGTTTCACCACCCAATTCTTCACGTTTTACAAACTTAGTTTTAACTGGAAGTTTGTGACTAGCTAAACGCAATGCTTCACGAGCAACTTCTTCTTGTACACCAGCAATCTCGAATAAGATACGACCTGGTTTCACAACTGCGATCCAACCTTCAACAGCACCTTTACCGGCACCCATACGAACTTCTAAAGGTTTTTTAGTATATGGTGTATGTGGGAAGATTTTAATCCAAACTTTCCCGCCACGTTTCATGTAACGTGTCATAGCAATACGAGCAGATTCGATTTGACGAGATGTAATCCAAGACGTTGTAGTTGCTTGTAATCCATACTCACCAAATGTTACATAGTTACCGCCTTTTGAACGACCAGTTGTTTTTGGACGATGTTGACGACGATATTTAACACGTTTTGGTAGTAACATTATTATTTTCCTCCTTCACTAGTGTTCTTAGTAGGAAGAACTTCTCCACGATAAATCCATACTTTAACGCCTAATTTACCATAAGTAGTGTCGGCTTCAGCATGTGCGTAATCAATGTCAGCACGCAATGTATGAAGTGGAACAGTTCCTTCAGAATATTGTTCGGCACGAGCGATGTCTGCGCCACCTAAACGACCAGAAACTTGAGTTTTGATACCTTTAGCACCTAACTTCATAGCTCTTGAAATCGCTTGTTTTTGTACACGGCGGAATGATGCACGATTTTCTAATTGACGTGCAATGTTTTCAGCAACTAAACGTGCATCGATATCAATTTTTTTGATTTCAACAACGTTGATGTGTACTTTCTTATCAGTTAAATTGTTTAATTTGTTACGAAGTTTTTCAATTTCTGAACCGCCTTTACCGATTACCATACCAGGTTTACCAGTATGAATCGCAATGTTAATTCGGTTAGCTGCACGTTCAATGTCAACGTGTGAAACTGATGCTTCTTTTAATTCGTTATCAATAAATTTACGGATTTTTAAATCTTCGTGTAGTAATGATGCAAAGTCTTTTTCAGCATACCATTTTGCTTCCCAATCACGGATGATACCGACACGAAGTCCGATAGGATTAATTTTTTGACCCACAGTGTTCCCTCCTTAAATAATTATTAAGCTTCTTTAGCTTCTTCTTTTCCGTCACTTACGACGATAGTGATGTGGCTAGTACGTTTGTTAATTGCACTTGCACGGCCTTGTGCACGTGGACGGAAACGTTTTAAAGTTGGTCCTTCATTAGCATATGCTTCTTTAACAACTAATTCATCAGTGTTCATATCATAGTTGTGTTCAGCATTTGCTAAAGCGGACATTAATACTTTTTCAATTACTGGTGATGAAGCTTTGTTTGTCAATTTTAAAATTGCAATTGCTTCAGCAGCATTTTTACCTCTGATTAAGTCAAGAACTAATCTAACTTTACGAGGTGCGATTCTTATAGTTCTAGCAACCGCTTTTGCTTCCATTAGGATTTCCTCCTCTACTTATATATGTTATCTTCTTGTTTTCTTGTCGTCTGCTGCATGTCCTTTGAATGTACGAGTTGGAGCAAATTCACCTAATTTGTGACCAACCATATCTTCAGTAACATAAACAGGTACATGCTTACGTCCATCGTATACTGCAAATGTATGTCCAATGAAATTAGGGAAAATTGTAGAACGACGAGACCATGTTTTAATTACTTGTTTTCTTTCACTTCCGTCTTGAGCTTCAACTTTTTTCATTAAATGATCATCGACGAAAGGTCCTTTTTTAATACTACGAGCCATTTGGGCGCCTCCCTTCTTATTGTGTGCGTGCAGCTTTACGCCGCACACCCAAATAAGTTGATTTTATTATTTTCTCTTACGTCCACGTACGATAAGTTTATCTGATGCTTTTTTACCACGACGTGTTTTCTTACCAAGAGTTGGTTTACCCCATGGAGACATTGGAGATGGTCTACCGATTGGAGCACGACCTTCACCACCACCGTGTGGGTGATCGTTAGGGTTCATTACAGAACCACGAACTGTAGGACGGATACCTTTCCATCTTGAACGTCCTGCTTTACCTACGTTAACAAGTTCATGTTGTAAGTTACCAACTTGTCCAATTGTTGCTCGGCATGTTGATAGCACCATACGAACTTCACCAGAACGCAATCTGATTAATACGTATTTACCTTCTTTACCAAGTACTTGAGAGCTGGCACCTGCTGAACGCGCAAGTTGTCCACCTTTTCCTGGTTTTAATTCAATGTTATGGATGATAGTACCAACAGGTATGTTTTGTAATGGTAATGCGTTACCAACTTTGATGTCAGCGTCTTCACCACTTTCAACTACTTGTCCTACTTCTAATCCTTTAGGTGCAATAATATAGCGTTTTTCACCATCTGCATATACTAATAATGCAATATTTGCTGATCTGTTTGGATCATATTGAATAGAATCAACTTTAGCTGTGATTCCATCTTTATTACGTTTGAAATCGATAACACGGTATTGACGTTTGTGGCCGCCACCATGATGGCGTACTGTCAATTTACCTTGGTTGTTACGTCCCGCTCTTTTCGGTAGCGGTTGTAATAATGACTTTTCTGGAGTTGTTTTAGTAATCTCCGCGAAATCTAATGAAGTCATATTACGACGACCATTTGTTATTGGCTTATATTTTTTAAGAGCCATTGTCGCTTACCTCCTTATTGGTAATTTTATTTTAGTTAAATAAGTCGATTGATCCTTCTTTTAATGTAACAATCGCTTTTCTTCGTTTATTCGTATAACCTTGGTATCGGCCCATACGTTTTTTCTTAGGTTTATAGTTCATGATGTTGACATTTGCAACTTTAACGTCAAAGATTTCTTCAACAGCATCTTTAACTTGTGTTTTATTTACACGAGTATCAACGTCAAATGTATATTTTTCTTCTGCCATAGCTTCTGAAGATTTTTCAGTGATTACGGGGCGCTTAAGAATGTCTCTAGCTTCCATTATCCGAGCACCTCCTCAACTTTTTTAGCAGCTGCTTCAGTGATGATTACACTGTCAGCACTTGAAATATCTAATACGTTTAAACCAGTCGCTGTAGTAACTTGTACTCCAGGAATATTACGTGCAGATAATGCTACGTTTACATCTTCATTTTCTGTCACTACTAAAACTTTTTTAGGTTGTTCTAATGTAGTTAACACGTTTTTGAATTCTTTCGTTTTAGGTGCTTCGAAACCAAAGCTATCTACAACTGTGAATCCATTTTCTTTAACTTTGAATGACAATGCTGAACGTAACGCTAAACGACGCATTTTCTTAGGCATTTTATAAGCATAGCTTCTTGGAGTTGGTCCAAATACGATACCACCACCACGCCATTGTGGCGCACGAATCGTACCTTGACGCGCACGTCCTGTACCTTTTTGTCTCCATGGTTTACGTCCACCGCCACGAACTGCTGAACGATTTTTAACAGCATGTGTTCCTTGGCGTAATGAAGCACGTTGTAATGTAATTGCTTCAAAAAGCACGCTGTTATTTGGTTCAATGCCGAATACTGCATCGCTAAGTTCTACTGAACCTGCTTTAGAACCGTCTACTTTTAATACATCATAATTAGCCATTATGCATTTTCCTCCTTTCGCTACTTAATTATTTATTACCTTTTTTAATTGAAGATTTAATTTCTACTAAGCCTTTTTTAGCTCCTGGAACATTACCTTTTACAAGGATAACGCCATTTTCAGTATCAACTTGTACTACTTCTAAGTTTTGTACAGTCACTGTGTTACCACCCATACGTCCAGGTGCTTTTTGACCTTTAAATACTCTTGAAGCATCAGAAGCCATACCTACTGAACCTGGTGCTCTGTGGAAATGAGAACCGTGAGCCATTGGTCCACGTGCTTGACCATGTCGTTTAATAGCACCTTGGAAACCTTTACCTTTAGATACGCCTGTTACATCAATGATGTCGCCAGCTTCAAATGTATCAACTGAGACTTCTTGACCTACTTCGTATTCATCAACATTGACGTTTCTGAATTCACGAATGAAGCGCTTAGGTGCTGTGCCTGCTTTTTTAGCATGACCTTCAGCTGGTTTCGTTGCATATTTGTTTGATTTTGCATCTTTTTTATATGCTTGTTTGTCTTCAAAACCTACTTGAATAGCATTGTATCCATCTACTTCTTCAGTTTTCTTTTGCAATACTACGTTTTGACTTGCTTCTACTACTGTAACTGGGATTAATTCACCATTTTCTCCAAATACTTGAGTCATCCCAATTTTTCTTCCTAAGATTCCTTTGGTCATCGAAAGTCCACCTCCTAAAATTTTCTATTATAATTTAATTTCGATGTCTACACCAGATGGTAAGTTTAAGCCCATTAAAGCATCAACTGTTTTTGGTGTTGGGTTCACAATATCGATTAAACGTTTGTGTGTACGTTGTTCGAATTGTTCACGAGAATCTTTATACTTATGCACCGCACGGATAATTGTATAAACTGATTTTTCAGTTGGTAACGGAATTGGTCCAGAAACATCTGCACCAGAACGTTTTGCAGTTTCAACAATTTTTTCTGCTGATTGATCAATCACACGGTGATCATAAGCTTTTAATCTGATTCTGATTTTTTGTTTTGCCATAATTTTCCCTCCTTATTCGTCTACATTTAAGTGATAGACTTCTCCACGAAAACTATCTGCCACAACGCCATGGCAAAGCGGCCGGGTGTGTCAGTAACCTTTCGCTTCATCGCTTCTTACAAGTCCAACATTAGATATGATACAGTAAAAACCCATCTAATTCAAGGGGTTTCTGTAATTTTTCTAACCTTGTCTAACACATACCTTTGTATTGTACTTGATAATTACAGTCAGTTCAACTGTTTTTCGCATTTTTAGTCATTAATTATTTAGGTAATATTAGTTTACAGCCTTTTTAATTTCTATATATCTTTTTTTTACATATAATATAGGTAAATGGAGGTGTCGTTACATGAAACATAGTATTAAAGTTACACTTTCACTTATTAGTGTATTTATATTAGTATGTGAATTCTTTTATGGAATCCCCTTTTTAGGTGGAATGATTATCTTTAGTTATTTTTGGCAACCGTTATTATTTAATGCATTTTTATATTTAGTATTGGTTATAATCTTGCTTTTCGATAAACAAAATGCCATTAAGCCTATGCTAGTTATACCTTTAATTGGAATTGTCGGGTCACTTATTGCAATTCTTCCAATTATTGGGATGATTACGCATTGGATTTTATTCTTCTTGATGGTATTTTTCTTATTTATCGTCTTAAGCGCTCCAACTTATCTACCTAATAAAAATGCGCGTGTTGTTTATACACAGTATAAAGATGATAAACATGAGAATCGCTGATTTAATTAAAACGAAGCGGGATAACATTCATTTTGAATTCGTAGTCCCGCCCCGACAAAAGGTTGGCTAAGATTGAAAAAACTTGGTATAAACGCATTTTCAATCAAGTCAACTATTGTCCATATGTAATTAAGATCCTAAAACATGATTCATATGTCTTAGGATCTTTTTAATTTTAACCGTGTACAAACACGAAATATAAAATGAAGAGCACCATTAATACATACATGATTGGATGCACTTCTTTATGTTTTTTAGTAATAAGCATTGTAATTGGGTAGAAAATAAAACCACACGCAATTCCAGTAGCAATAGAATACGATAAAGGCATCATGATAATTGTAATAAACGCTGGAACAGCTACTTCGAACTTTTTCCAATCAATTTCAGCAAAGTTTGCCGCCATCAATACCCCAACAACAACAAGGGCTGGTGTAGTAACAGCACTTGTTACAACTTGCATCAATGGGCTGAAGAATAATGCCAATAAGAAGCAACAACCTGTCACGATACTCGCAAATCCTGTTCTTGCTCCTACAGCAACACCAGAAGTAGATTCTATATATGATGTTGTCGTTGTCGTACCAAATATTGCACCGACGATCGTTGCTAGTGAGTCTGAAAATAATGCTCTACCTGCACGTGGGAGTTTATTATCTTTCATAATACCTGCTTGAGTTGCAACCGCAACTAATGTACCTGCAGTATCAAAGAAATCAATAAATAAAAACGTTAATATTACAATTAAAAATTGAATCGTAAACAGTTGTGATGGATCTTTAAATGCTTCGAAAGCTGCCCCAAATGTTGGTTTAATACTTGGAACATGTCCTACTATACCTGAAGGTGCATGAATAAGTCCCGTTACCATTCCAACAATTGCAGTAATCACCATTCCTATAAAAATTGAACCAGGTACTTTCTTAGCATATAAAATAACCGTTACAACAATACCTAATATCGCTAATAATACTGGCCCTTCTGTTAACTTTCCAAGCGTTACAAGTGTGGATTTGTTTTTCACAATGATTCCAGCGCTTTGTAAACCAACAAAGGTGATAAATAAACCAATACCAGCCGATACTGCCATTTTCATTTGATATGGGATGGCATTAATAATGACTTCGCGCCAACCAGAAATTGTCAAACAGGCAAACACAATTCCTGAGAAAAGCACACCTGTTAATCCGATTTGCCATGGAATACCCAAATTTAATACTACTGTAAATGCAAAGAAGGCATTTAATCCCATACCTGGTGCTAATGCAATAGGATATCTCGCTATCAATCCCATAAATAAAGAACCAACAAAAGCTGCTAAAGCAGTTGCTACAAAAATCGCTCCTTGATCCATCTTCATGTCTGGAGTTACACCCTTAACCCCTGCAAGACTTAAGACATGTGGATTGACAGCCAATATATAAGCCATGGATAAAAATGTCGTTATCCCACCAATAATTTCCTTCTTATAATTCGTGTTATTTTCGTCAAATTGGAAATATTTTCTCACCGTAAAATGCTCCTTTTAATAAAATACTTTAATAGTTTAATACCTATTAGTAGAAAAAACAATAGCAAATACGAACTTTATTATTATAAAGTCTCATTTTGTTCGAATTATTTATAGTTTTAAATTTTTTAACGCATCTTTAAACGGATTATTTTCCAACTTTTCATCAGATGACATATATTTCTTCATTTCCTTTTTAGATATCTTATTATTATTTTTTTGCTTCATTCGCTCATCCATATGTCGTTGTGTTTCCGTATAGCCGCAAATACAACGATATGTCGCTTCTTTCCCTTTACCAAATAATGTCATTTTCTTCTTACAATTTGGACATCTTGCATTCGTTTTACGTTGCACATTCTTTTTCGTTTTACAAGAAGGATCTTGGCATACTAGCATCTGCCCATTCTTTGTTTTTACTTTAATCATAAATTTCCCACATGTAGGACATTCTGTTGTAGTTAAGTTATCATGTTTATATGTCTGCACACTATTTTTAATGTCATGCACTATTTTTGTCGTAAAATCTTGCATTTCCTGTATAAATTTCCGCTGATTATACTTACCTTTTTCAATTCGAGTTAATTTTTCTTCCCATTCTGCAGTTAATAGCGGTGAAGTTAAGGCTTCTGGTGCTAAATCTAATATTTGTTGTCCTTTAGATGTGACCTTAATCTTTCCGTCTGTTGATTCAATTGCATTAATATTGAAAAGTTTTTCAATAATGTCTGCCCGAGTCGCTACGGTGCCAATACCTCCAGTTTGTTTAAGCATTTGTGCATATTTCTTATCTTGTATATGAATAACTTGTTGTGGTGATTCCATCGCTTTTAATAACGTTCCTTCATTAAAATAATCTGGTGGTGTTGTTTGATGTTTCTTTATATTTGTTTGTGAAATTGGATATTGTTGCCCTTGACGGAAAGGTTGTTTCTTTACTTCAGTTTGCGTTGTGTCAAATAAGGCTTTATATCCTAGTTGCAAAGGTATGTTTTCTTTCATTTTAAACTGGTGCTGTGCTACTTCTAACTTAACCGTTGTCATTTCATATTGGTATGGTTCCATTAATGATGCAATAAAGCGCTCAGCCACAAGCATATATATGTTTTGTTCTCTTGCAGTAAGTTGATTTAAATCTGGTCTAATTTCAGTTGGAATGATCGCATGATGATCTGAAACTTTTTTATCATTAATGATATTTAGTTTTGTATTGAACGACTTTTTCATTAGATTTTTAACTGCAACTTTGTAATCAGTTGCAAGTAAAGCTTGCAGTCGTTCAGAGAACGTTTCTACCATATCACTAGTTAAAAAGTTAGAATCGGTTCTAGGATAAGTCACTAATTTATGTCGTTCATATAAATTTTGTAACGTGTTCAGAGTTTCTTTAGGTCCCATTTTAAATCGGCGGTACGCCTCTTGTTGTAAATCAGTTAAGTTAAACAATGCTTGCGGATAGCTTTTTTTACGCTTTGTCTCAACGGTCGTCACTTGAATATTATTTTGTGCGATGGCTTTAACGATATGCTCTAAATCTTCTCTTTGTTTAAAGCGTTGCTGTGAGTCCAAATCAAACTCATAGCCAGCAACTTTAATGTGCAATGTGTAGTAATCTTCAGGTTTGAATTGCTTGATTTCTTTCTGACGCTCATACACTAATTGAATGGTTGGCGTTTGCACACGTCCTAATGATAATTGAGCATCATATTTAGTCGTTAAAGCACGGGTTGCGTTAATCCCTACAATCCAATCTGCTTCACTGCGCGCTAATGCTGCTTGATACAGATGATTATATTTTCTCCCGTCTTGTAAGTTCTTAAAACCTTGTTGAATTGCTTTTTTAGTAACTGAACTAATCCACAAACGTTGAATTGGCTTTTTATTGCCTACTTTGTCTAAGATAAGCCGCGCAACAAGTTCGCCTTCTCTACCCGCATCAGTAGCAATAATCACGTTATTTACCTGCTTATTTAACAATAATGATTTCACTGTTTTAAATTGCTTGCTTGTTTTTCCAATTACTATCGTTTTCATATGTTTGGGAATAATGGGCAAATCGTTTAAGTTCCATGTCTGATATCTTTTGTCGTAATGCTCGGGTTGAGCATTGGTTACTAAATGTCCAAGTGCCCAGGTCACAATATATTTTTCGTTTTCTATATAACCGTTTTTCTTATGCGTTATGTGTAAAGCATCTGCTATATCTCTCGCAACAGAAGGTTTTTCAGCTAAAATTAAAGATTTCATAGTAAGTCCTTTCATTTCAAGTGTCACCATATTCGACACTATTTTGTCATTAATAGTCTTATTGTAACATGTGATTTCACATGCAAAGCTTTTAATTGTTGACGATTATTCTTATAATTAACTTAACTATAAGGTGCGGGAGGTAAATCAATGGAAATTCATAAACTCACAGAATTAGCAACGATTAAGTCATTTATAGAAGCTTCGAGTTACATTCAGACCTCATATTTATATAAATTGCCTCAAAATTATGATGATATAGATACTTTATTAACCAAGGCAATACATTTTCCAGGTGTATTTGCATGTGCAGATAATAACAATGATATAAAGGCCATTTTGATTGCTTTCTCTTACGCAAAAGATTGTTATAAAGTCATTGGTCCATTTACTAAAGGAGAGCATGACTTAACTGTGGAGGATTTTCAAGCGTTATTTAATGCATTAAATTCAAATGTATCTGCTCATTCGATTTTTAATTTTTCTTTTGAAGAAGGACTCCAAACGTATTATCCATTGATGGATGCTATTCATGCGCATTATAATTTCACGGATTACTATCTAGAAGCCTATAAGCAAACACATGCGGAGACAATTAATCCTAATATTATTGAATATCATACAGCTTTTTACCGTCATTTTGCTAAGTTGCATCATGATACTTTTAAACACGGCGCACATACAGCAGAAGAACTTATCGCTACATTAGATGATTACCATCGTTTATTCCTTTTTGTTAGTGAAGGCATCTTAAAAGGTTATCTGTATCTACAAATTGATACTACTGGTTCCCATGCTGAAATTAAATACTTTAGCTCTCACTCAGATTATCGTTTCATGGGCATTGGCTTTGATTTATTAAGTTATGGACTGAATTATGCCTTTAAGCACTATGAAATTAAAAAAGTTCATTTTAAAATACGAAGTAAAAATACAAAACTTGTATCACGCTTTAATGAACTTGGTTTCAAAGTCAATTATGAATATAAAAAATTTAAACTTGAACAATTCACTAAGCCTACAAGTAGCAACTAAAAAGTAATTTGAACAAGTCTTGAACATCATTACATTTTAAGCTATGAACTAAATATTGACAGTAGTTG
>NZ_KV840207.1:85988-124953 GCF_001839145.1 Staphylococcus sp. HMSC62D11
GACTAAGAATTCATAATGAATGCTGTCCTGCTCCAGTTCTTGTTTGTATGATTACGGTTTTACCCAATCATAATATATCCTGTTATTTATGATACAAAGACTGCTTGATATACATATAGTATAACGATACTAATCATTATCGTTAAATTGGTCACCATGCCAATAAACGGTAGCGTTTTGTATTTAAATTGAATTGCGTAAGGAATAATAGCTACACCTACTGGTAATAGCCAAGTAACAAACAATGTCGTTTTAATCATTGAATCGGAGACCGGCAAGAAGAAATAGACTGCCAGACCTGCTGCCAAACCAACGCCGTAATGAATTGCTAAGTACTTTATTGCTACAGCAATATAATTCCGTTCAATTTGGAAGTTAAGCATCATTCCCAGTAGTATCATTGATAATGGCATATTAGCCTTTGATAAAATGCTAAAGAAGTCAATAGCAATATGTGGCAGATGAATGTTAAACATATTAAGTGAAAACATCGTGATATAAGTTACTAGAGGAACAGACTGAACTAACTTTTTAGCTAAAAATTTAAAATTAAATTGATCGGTACCTTCACTATAGTAACTCCCAACAAAGTATGTTACGCCAAACATAATGATAGCTCCCCCAATATCAGCCATACCAAAATAAATCAACCCTTTTTGAGGCCATATCGCTTCTACTAATGGATAGGCAAATAATCCTATATTTAAAGCTGCCATCATCATTCCCACGGATCCACGCATATTATTTGAATACCTTTTAAACAGCCAAATTATAAAGACTTTAGATAATACACCGTAAACGAGCATCATAATAGGCAATATCACAAAAGACATATCTAAATCTGCTTGATTTAAATTTACAATCACCAGAGAAGGCAAAGTGACATTAATTACAAGTGTTGCTAGTACCTGGCTATCAGCCGCTTTAACAAAGTGAATGCGCTTAAGAAAATAACCAAGCCCTATTAGCAAAATAATCATAACAAATTGTTCAGTCACGATACGCCCTTCTTTCATTTAAAGTTTATATATACATTAAAGTACTCTATCATAGTTTTACTTCGGTTTAGAAGTCTTTATATTCATGATATAATTCTTTTAACCATTATTTTATGATGACAAAGGAGTTCATTTTATGGATTTAGAAGCTAAATTAGCTGAATTGAAATATGATTATGTTCGCTTGCAAAATGATTTAGAAAAAAAAGAATCGTTAAATCAAAATGTTGATCCATTGATTGGACAATTAGCTGAAATTGAACAGCAAATTGCAACATTACGGTCAAAAATGGGTCATAATTAATCATCTAGTCATATTAACATTAACATGCTATGATAGGCTCTGGCCTAGAAAGGAAGTCTAAAATGCAACTATATCTGATACTTTTACCTATTTTATATCTCATTGTGAGCTATATTAGCATTTATAAAATGCCAACAATTTTCACAAGAATATTGCGCATTATTATGGGGATATTACTACTCTTCGTAATTGCAATCACTACACTGCAATTCCCTACAGAAAATTGGTGGGTATTTATTGTATTACTTTTACTTGTTGGTAATGTTGAAGTAACTGGATTCAAAGCAATAAAACAAGATCGCAAAGGCTTGCTTATTTTGAATCTCTTAACTCTTTTGTTATACATTGTTTACTTAATTTTAGTATTCATCATGTATTAGTTTAAACTGTGAAATGAATACTATATATTGCAAAACACACATGACTATCATACTCGTTAGTCATGTGTGTTTTTTTAGATTATTT
Source organism: Staphylococcus sp. HMSC62D11 (assembly GCF_001839145.1). Lineage (NCBI taxonomy): Bacteria > Bacillati > Bacillota > Bacilli > Caryophanales > Staphylococcaceae > Staphylococcus > Staphylococcus sp. HMSC62D11. Next base: position 87,756 of record NZ_KV840207.1, read on the forward strand.
ACGGGTTAGTTTTCCTTTTAAAGTAAATAAAATTTCGTATATTACTGGTACAACAATGAGCGTTAAGAGTGTAGAAGAAATAAGTCCACCAATGACTGTTGCTGCCATCCCTTTAGAAATTAAAATTGAGCTATCTTGTCCAAATAATAATGGTAATAATGCACCAATAGTAGCAATAGCTGTCATTAAAATTGGACGTATACGGATGCCTCCTGCCTCAATTAATGCTTCTTTCATCGACATGCCTGCATGCTCATTATTGATTACTCGATCAATTAATACAATTGCATTGGTCACTACAATACCTATTAACATCAACACACCAATTAAACTTGGGACCGAAATAGTTTCTCCAGTAATGAGCAGTGCTAATACAACTCCAATAACTGTATAAGGTAAAGAGAATAAAATTGTAAATGGTGCTAGTCCGCCTTTAAACGTGATAACTAGAATGAGATAGACAATAATAATCGCAGCCAACATTGCAACTGCCAATTGTCCCATGGCTGTATTAATGTCATCCGTCGCGCCACCAACACTAATGCTGACATGATTAGGTTTATCTATTTTGTTCACCTTTTGCATGACTGTTTGTGACGTACCACCTACGTCTTTACTAATCACCTTACCAGAAATCGTAGTCGCATAATCACCTTCTTCTTGTACAAGTTTGCTAGGTGTTGATGTTTCATTAAGTGTTGCTATATCACTTAACTTAATTGAGCCTCCAGTTGGTTTTTTTAACTCAATATTTTCTAATTTCGTTTTAGACCAATCTGTACGTTTATTTTGTTTCACTTTAACATCAATAGATTTTCCATTTTCTTTAACTGTTGAAATCGTCTTTTCAGGTAAATTTTCATTTAAATTTAACGCAAGTTGACTTGCAGAAATGCCATTGTCAGTCGCTTTATTTTGATTAACTTTTATCTCATATTGATCATATGTCTCTGATAAATCTGATTTGACATTTGCCACTCCTGAAGTTTTCTTCATCGCTTGTTCAACTTTAGCGACGGTCCCTTTAATTGCTTCTGTAGACTTACCTTTTACCGTTACTTCTATTGAACTGTTGCCGACACCTGTTCCCATATCTAAATTCTTCCATGTTCCAGGGTGTTTATAACGATCCAAGTGTTTTAACACTTTATCTGGTTCCTCGTCAAAGTGAGGTGTATCTTTGGCATATTCAACCATAATTGCCATACTATTTGTACTACCAGTTGGGTCAGCCGGTGATGGTCCACCAACTGAATATTGTATCGTCTTAACTTTCTTCTTACTTTGCAAATATTTTTCAGCATCTTTCGCATGCTTTAATACTGCTTCTTCAGTTTCACCTGGTTTCGGTGTATAAGTAACTGCTAAAAACTTATCTTCACCAGTAGAGATATAACTTGTTCCCAACTTAGTGCCACCTAAGACAACACTCGCTATTAATATAATTGTAGTTATAATAATAACTAACCATTTGTGATTCAATGACCATGATAAGACTTTTTGGTATCCACGACCAACTGTACCTAGACTTTCATTATTTTGTTTAACCTGTCGTTGTTGTTTGAGACCTCTCTTGAAAAATGTTGAAGCTAACGCCGGTACAACCGTGATTGACACAAGTAATGATGCCAATAAACTAAAGGCAATCGCCAAGGCAAATGGTCTAAACATTTCTCCTACAGAACCAGAAACAAATGCCAAAGGTAGAAAGACGACAATAGTAACTAATGTTGAAGACAAGATTGGTTTAAACACTTCTGTTGTTGCATTTATAATCAATGGATTCCCTTTGAGCTGTTCTTTTGGATCTGACAAGCGTCGATAAATATTTTCTACAACTACAATGGAGTCATCAATAACACGGCCAATTGCAATCGTCAAAGCGCCTAAAGTTAGTATGTTTAATGACACATCTGTTAGTTTCAAAGCTACCAATGCAATTAATATTGACAATGGAATTGATACTATAGAAATTGCTGTCGTTCTAATATTGCGCAAGAATAGTAATATAACAATAATAGCCACCATCGTACCTAATGCGGCTTTTTCAACCATCGTGTAAAGAGAGTCTTGGATAGGTTTTGCCGTATCCATCGTTTTCACGCCATCAATTTTAGCGTTATTTTGAGTAAACTTATCGATGGTTTGTTGAACATCTTTAGCAACTTGAACAGTATTGGCGTCTTGCGCTTTCATTACTTGAACATTAACAGCATCTTTACCATTTGTCTTCGAAATAGATTGACGTTCATCACCAATCTTTATATCAGCTAAATCCTGTAATTTAACAGATGGTATATTACCTGTTGAAGCTAATGAATCTGAAGATTGTGGCTTAGATGAAGCTAATGCACTAGTATCATTAGATTGGCTATTACTAGCAGATGTTTGCTTACTATTACTTGATTGATTTGAATTCTGACTTTGACCAGCCATACTTAACGGTATTTGTAGATTTTTAAAAGCATCTACAGAGGTGAACTGACCATCTACAACAATTGATTTATCTGTATTATTAAATTGGAACAAGCCCAGTGGTGTTTCTCTAGATGCCGCTTTAACATAATTTTCAACGTCCTCTGCTGTCATCCCGACTTTATCCAATTGATCTTGCTTAAATTTCATAGTAATTTCACGCGTTGTTTGCCCATTTAATTGGGCATTTTGTACACCATCAATGGTTTGTAGTTTCGGAATCAGTTGTTTCTGTATTGCATTGGTTGTTTCTTTTAAATTACCATCTTTATTCGTAAAGGAATATGCCACAATAGGAAAAGCATCCATAGAATTACGTGTTAATTCCGGCTGACTTACCCCTTCTTTAAATTCTATTTTATCTATTTCTTTTTTCAATACTTCTTCTGCTTTATCCATATCTGTATTGTTTTCATACTCTACAGTAACAATAGATGCATTTTGTATTGACTCAGTCTTCACATTTTTGACATAGGCTAACGATCGAATTTGACTATCGATTTTACTACTGATTTCATCTTGAGTTGTTTGCGGTGTTGCACCAGGCATTGTCGTTTGCACAGAAATCACTGGATTTTCAACATCTGGTAACAATTCTAATTTTAGTTTTGCACTCGCATATACACCACCTAAAATCACCAAGACGACCATTAAAAAGATTGCAAATTTATTACCAAGTGAAAATTTTAATAGCTTTTTTATCATTTATATTGTCCCCTACCTTTGAATGTCTAAAAAAATCTGAACGAATCTCCAATATAGACACGTCCAGATCAAATTGTCACCTTATTACGTACACCGACATTACTTTCGTTTCAATTTTCGAGATAACTTTATCTTTGCTTTAGTTAAAGTGGGCTTAACCTTTTCAATAAGTTGATATAATGGTTTGTTAAGCGGATAATCAAATTCACCAATTTTTTCACTTAAGTATGTTCCCCATGTCTTTTTAAAAATCCACAAACCATAATGTTCACTATCTTTAGGTGGATTATTATCGGTACCACCGAAATCATATGATGTTGCACCTTTTTCTCTCGCATAGCGCATCATCGCAAATTGCATATGATGGTTTGGTAAGAAATCACGATAATCATTAGATGATGCACCGTATAAATAATAAGCTTTTTTGCCGCAAAACATTAGTAGCGCACCTGATAAATAAAGACCATCAGGATGTTTTTCCAAAAGTGATTCTAATTCTTGACGTCGTTCTACTTCATTATTCATCTTATTTTGTGCATCATTAATTTTATTTAAAGTTTTTTTATCTTGCTTTTTTTGTTGTAACTTTTCAATTTCATTATTTAATTTTTCAATTTCTTTTGTTGTTTCAGCTATAACCGGTTTAGGCTCTAGTTTCACTAAAAAGAGTTCAGCATCTCCATCTTCATGAAGTGCATCATAAATCGTTTCAAAGTAACTCACATCACGAGTTAAAAAGCCATCACGTTCACCAGTGATTTTCATTAACTGTGCAAACGTTCCTAAACCTTCACGCCCAGCATGTTCTACTTGAGTACCACGTCTTAGAGCAAGTCTTACTTTTGATCGATTGCGTTTATCAAAGCTCTTGATAAGTTCTTCATCTGATTTATCGATAGGTGTAATCATTGTCATTCGCGGTTGAATATAGTCTTTAGACAGCCCTTCTTTAAATCCTTTATGTTTAAAGCCTAATTTCTTAAGATTTTTAATGGCTTGAATTCCTTGGTCAACCTCGACATCTGGATCAATTTTAATCGTATAGGCTTTTTCTTCTTTAGCAAGTGCAGTTGTTTCTGCCAACAATAATTCTAATGCTGCTGTATCTTCATAATCCACAACAAACCCACGTGAGACATAACATAATGTAAATGGTAGTTTTGGGATTTTTTTAAATAATAATTGGGCTACCCCTTTAATTTCACCATTTTCACCTACAGCAACTCTTTTTGAATACCAACCAGTAAGTTGCTTCGTCTCTGCCCATTTAGTTAATTGTAATAAATCTCCATGAGGATGAGATTTAACAAACGCGTCATGTTCTTGATTTGTGATATTCATCTTTTCCATGCTCTAAACTAACTCCTTTATTATTGCAATAATTATCATTATACATCGTTCATAAGTGAGTGTCGACGAACAAGACATCATTTAAAAAGAATCACGATTTCGGCAACATTCCATTGATGAAACGATATGTTGCCCCTCTAATTGTCATATTGTACGGTGATGTTGCTTCATGATCTTGAATTACAATTGAGGCATATTCAGATTTCTTGCCATCTTGAATGCGGAAAATTATATTATCATCTTTTAGCACTAAATCAGTGTACTTATCGTTGTCAGCAATGATATCCATATCATACCATAGTTGCCATTTCTTAACTGTCACAGCACGCTTTTCACTTGCAATAACAAGTTTCTCAATAACAAATTGTGATTGCTGATGACGCGCAAACCTCTCTTTCCGCTCTGTTTCAGTTTCATTCCATTGGATAAAAAAGGGTGGCTTAACTAAATAATCAGGATCAGCGATATATAATAATTGCCAGTCAATTTGTTCACCTTTTTTATTCTCTCTATGCATGCGAATTGGACCAATAGTATCGACATTTTTATCACATAACCGTTGAGCAGTTTCTTCAATAGATGTTGTTCTTAAACATATCCCTTTGAAGCCTTCAGCAAAATAATCTTGAATAATTTTTGCAGCAAATGATACGCGCCCTTCCTCGGATTTCACTTCTTTAGCCAATTTATCCGGCTGTTCAACATCTAATAATTCAATATAGTTGTCATTTAGGTATGTTAAACGATTAAATGTACCATAGCGATGGTGTTTGCCACCTGGCTCAAGCTTGAGTAGCTGTCCTGGATAATGAAATTGATTTAAATGATCAACATAATGAATAAGATGATCAAAATTAAGTGTTGCCATCGTACATCCCTCTTTTTCTTTTAGTTACCCATAGTTTAACAAACTATAGCATATATTTCTGTGTCAAATTTGATATTGCCAAATGTATCAATTCAATTTATAATAAATCTTGTGCAAATTTAGTTAGTTAACCTAACCATTTTCCGAGGAGAGTGTTATGATTGTTGCAAAATGATTTTTTCAATAGCTTTATTGAATTGTATCGACCATATATAAAAGCGACTAAACCAATATTAGACCGTTTTGATTTGCATAGTGGTCAATGGCTAGTATTAAAAGATATTGCGAAACAACAACCTACAACGCTAGTCCAAATATCAAAACGTCGCTTCATTGAAAAGCCTACTACACGTCAGTTTATAAAAGCACTATCCGAAAAAGGCTTATTGACCATCACACCTGGACATGATAAACGAGAAAAGGTATTAAATTTGTCACCTGAGGGAGACGTGCTATATCAACAAATAAATGATGAAGTATCTCGTATACAAATAGATTTATTAGCACATGCTTCAATAAACGAAAAACAAATGGAGCAAGTTATTAATATGATGGCCTCGCTGCATCAAATATTTATGGAGGAAGATAACCGTTGAATTCAACAGTATTACATAAAGAACCTATATTCACTAGAAGTTTTACACTAAACTTCGTAATTAATTTCTTTATCTATTTATGTATGTACTTATTAATAGTCATTATTGCAGATTATACTAAAACAGCTTTCCATGCACCTGATAGTTTGGCTGGACTTGTTGTTGGTATCTTTGTTGTAGGTTCATTAATAGGTCGCTTTATTACAGGTCGCTATGTCAATCATTTTGGTCCCAAGAAAATTTTAATCTTTGGATTACTTTTTCTAGTGATTACTCAATTATTATATTTTGTTCCAGGTCCGTTATGGTTTTTAATTTTTACACGCTTAATAAATGGCCTAGCTACAGCTGTTGCATCTACAGCGACAGGAACAATAGCAGCATGTATTACCCCAAAAACACGTAAAAGTGAAGGGATTAGTTTATTTTCATTAAGTCTTGTTCTAGGTACCGCAATCGGTCCATTTTTCGGTTTATTGCTTGTTAAATCATTTTCAATCATGCTACTATTTACAATTTGTATTATTCTGGGCATTATTAGTCTCATACTTTCTTTGTTTGTTCACGTAGCATTTGATTTCACTGGAAAATATCAACATCCTCATCAACATAATAAAGGATTTAGCTTACAACGCTTTATTGCTCGAGAAGCTATTCCTGTAGCTATCATTATGCTATTAGTTGGATTGGGCTATGCCTCAATTCTTACTTTTTTACAGTTTTTTGCTGAGCAAAGACATTTAATTGAGGCTTCAAGTTATTTCTTTATCTGTTATGCTATCGCTTCGCTAATTACAAGACCTATTGCAGGCCGATTAATGGATGAGCATAACGAAAATATTGTGGTCTATCCCGCATTTATTGCTTTAATCATATCCTTTGTTTTACTTGTCTTTAGCTTTAACCCATTTACGTTGTTACTAGCTGGTATCACTTTAGGCATTGGTTATGGAAATCTTTCATCTTCAATGCAAGCCATTACAATCAAAGTATCTCCACCAGCAAAATATGGTTTAGCAACTTCAACATACTTTATAGGTTTGGATATTGGTATTGGCTTTGGTCCTAGTGTTTTGGGTATGTTTACCAATACGATTTCTTATAGTAGTATTTATTTGCTAATGGCCCTTGTCAGCACGATAACTATTGTAATTTATTTTGTCATTCATGGTCGTAAAGTTAAACACCTTACTCCAAATTAATATGCCCCTAAACATATATGTCTCTGAGAAGATGAATGCGTATGGCACATGTTTTAAGCTATGAACTAAATATTGGCAGTAGTTTAAACAAAAAAGCCAGTAAATGAATTTATAAAAAACTCATTTACTGGCTTTTTTCTATTTTTCTAGAAATTTTGCCCCAGCCTTTTGCCTAGTTATTTAAAATACTAATTTGCTATACTAATTGACTCAATTTCTGATTTCATTTTATCAATCACTTTTAATTGTGCTTTATTAAAGAAATAAAAGACTTGTCTTTCATCAGTTTCTGAACGAACTTTTGAAATTAATTCTTTTTTATAAATTTTACGTATAATCACATCGATTTTACTTGTATCCCATAGCATTTCAAAGTGTAAAGTATCTCTCAATTCTTTACCACTTATTTTTTTGCCCTCATAAACTTTGAACAACACGACAAATTCTTCGATTGAGACTTTGTAAGTTGTCTTTAACCAATGTTTTAGTTGACTCAATTCTCTCTCGGCAGCAATAAAATGTTGTACTTTTTGACTCATATTAAAATCCTCCTATGTTGATTCTCTGTTGTAAGTGAATATGAAATTTTAATTGCTCATAAAAATTATATACCATAGTTTCAATTTAATCTATTAAAATTATTAAATTAATAGCAAAATATTGTTATCAATTATTGATTTTAAAATCGAGAGCAATTATAAGCAATACAATCGCTAAAGTAACAACACCAAAATTCGACAATTTTTCGAACGTAATAATAAAATGATGCTTCTAATCATGTCATCTTGTTAATGAAAGGATGAATGAATAATACGCATTATAGAGAAGTAACTACATATTCAAACTAATTATTTTAAAATAAAGCTTTATGATTGATCATGGTCTAATATATAAGCACTGTTCAAACATAGAAATCACCTCTATTTGAAGACTTAGGTGTTAAATGTTTTTCATCTACATATTTACTTTTTATCCGCCTATATAGTTCATATTTATCTTTTTTCGTTGTCTATTTTTAACTGTTTGTTCTGTCCGTTCATCAGAATAACGGTCGTCCCGTACTTGCCATAATTTAATGAGTTCTGCTTTTAATTCACTATTACTTATACCTGAGCGCAATAGCTTTTTAATATTAAATCCTTCTGCTGTACTAAAAAGGCAACCATAGAACTTACCATCTGATGATAGTCTAGCTCGAGTACAACTAGAACAAAACGAGGCTGATACGCTAGTAATTAAACCGAATTTTGCACCGTTATCGTTATGCTGATAATATGTTGCAACTTCGCCGTAATATTTAGGCGCCATCGGTTCTATATCAAATTCATCCTCTATCATTGTCAACATATCATCTTTAGTAACAACTTTGCTGAAGTCCCAACCATTATCATTACCAACATCCATAAATTCAATAAATCTAACTTCGATATTTTTAGCTTTAAAATAATGCAGCATCGGAATGATCTGATCATCATTCACACCTTTTTGAATAACGACATTCACTTTGACATGAAAACCAATTGCAATTGCATAATTAATTTGATCTAAAATAGTTTCTGCTTTAATATTTCTATTGTTAATTGCTTGAAATACACTATTATCTATAGCATCAAGACTAACATTAATACGACGTAACCCTGCTTCAAATAATTTTAAGCCATGTTTTTTTAATAATAAGCCATTTGTCGTTAGACCTATATCTTCAATACCTTCAATTTTATTAAGCCTTGCAATGAGTTGATATAAATTTCGACGCAGTAGAGGTTCTCCTCCGGTAATACGTAATTTTTTTACACCTAATTCGGCATATATTTCAGCAATACGTTCAATTTCTTCAAATGTAAGTAATTCATCTTTAGGTAGAAAGACAAAATCGTCACCAAATATTTCTTTAGGCATACAATAATCACATCTGAAATTGCACCTATCTGTCACAGATATTCTTAAATCACGAATCGGCCGACCAAGTTTATCTTTTATTTGCATTACCATCGTCTGGACCTCCTTGCTTATTTTATCTGCTGCATTAAAGAGTCCAAATCTTGCTGATAATTGATATTCTTATACCAATAGTCTGGAGATTGTATCTCAGTCACATCTAACCAAGCTGCAGATACTTGGTCATAAACGTGTTTCATACTATAGTCATTTGATGTTAAAGCTTGCTTAATGACAGGTAAAATTTTAGGATTATAAAATGCGATTGTAGGTATCATTCGTCCATTTTCAGAAAAAGCAGCAATATCTAAATGATTCTCAATCAGATGAGAAACCATAAAATGATATAATCCACTAATAGCTTTACCAGTAATCATAGGGGTATCCACCGATACGACAAAAAAGAGTTCTTCATCTTGATATGCTTTCATAACGGTATAAATACCTGCTAACGGACCTTTATCACTAACTTTGACCTCATCTATCATCACATTTGAATAGTCAAAAAAAGGTGCTAGTTTATCATTTGTACTAATAATAATGTCATTGAACATATTAGTATCTTGCAATACTTGAATTATTTTTTTATAAAAAGGCTCGTTATCAATGGTGGCAAAAGCTTTGGGCTGACCAAATCTCTCTGAATGGCCACCAGCTAGTATAATAGCTTTCATAATATATTTTATCCTCCGCTTACTGGTGGTATTAAAGCAATAATATCGTCAGGTTGAACTATACCGTCTTCTTTCGTAAATTCTTCATTGACTGCAATTTGGAATTTTTTATCCATTAGTTCTGGATGATATTGATTTAGCAGTTGTCTAATTTCCTTAACCGTTTTCGGTTCCAAAATATCTATATATTCATTGCTCATATTAAGTATTTCTTTAACTTCAGCAAAATACAATACTTTCACTATCTTGACTCTCCCTTTTTGGCATCTTGGTAATACCCACGTTGATGACCTTGCCAAGCTGAACCATCTTGCCATATTTCTTTTTTCCAAATTGGCACGATTTCTTTTATGCGTTCAATCGCATATTCATTTGCACGATAAGCATCTTTACGATGTGGTGATGAAACAGCAATCAACACAGCGATATCAGAAATTGCGAGTGGCCCTATACGGTGAACAATGGAGGTAATCGTTCCTGGCCATTTTTTTGAGATTTCGTCACCTATTTGGGCAAGCTTTTTTTCAGCCATAGGCACATATGCTTCATATTCCAAATACTTAGTCTTAACGCCTTGCGTCCACTCTCGTACATGACCCGTAAATACAACTACTGCACCTTGGTATTCATTCACAGTGAAATTTCTATATTGTTCTGTATTTATTGGTTCAGTCACAATTTCATATTGTTTCATTACGTTCATCCTTTAATTTCTATCCAATCTAATAACCAACTATCAAATTTTGTTAATGCTTGCGCGTCGGAAAGATTAATACTGTAGCGTACATTGGATAATGCTTGAAGTTGAGTTAAATCTTTTTCGTTACGATAAACAATGATTTTGTCAAACTCAGCTAATTTATAACCTTCTACTAAAATGATGTCATAGTCAATTGTAACAGATTTGTCAATAACATCCTTAAGACTTTGATTACATTGCCGCGTAATCGTTTGCTGATACTGATGTCCTTGAACAATACTTTGATCTGCACCAGCGTGTAAATGTTTCATATGATCAACTTCTTGATGCTGTAACGTGATTTCTTCTCCATGATGCCCGTGATGCTTTATTGTTACAACAGTCAAATTGTGTTGTTTTAGTAACCGAATGGTGTGCGCCATCAGTGTCGTTTTTCCCGAGTCTTTATAGCCAACAATTTGAATAATCATAGCGACAACGTCTCTTCATAAGCATGCGATTCAGTGAGAATAACGTCAACGGTATGTCCCGCTTTGAAACCACGTGTACCTCCAGGAAGCATAATCATGGCGTTACTATGTGCAATAGCGACAACAGCCCCTGATTTATTAAAACCTGAAGGCACCACAGTAGCGCCATTAGCTGACAATGTTGCTTTAGCACGAATAAATCGACTGAATGGATTCGCTTTCGTAAAATCTTCCATAAGTGTAGCTTTAACAACTTGTGGATAAAAAGCATCTGCGCCCATCATATGATAAATTGCAGGTTTAACGAATAATTCAAAACCAGTAAAGCAGGCTGATGGATTACCGGATAAGCCAAATAAATATTTATCAGTAGTAACTGCGACTGTAGTGACACTTCCAGGTCTCATAGCAACTTTATTAAATAATACTTTAGCATCAATAGCCTTGTATATCTCTGGTAAATAATCAAAATCCCCCACAGAAACACCACCTGTTGTAATCACAATTTGATGTGTCTCGAGTGCTTCACGAACTGCTGTAATACTACTATCTAAATCGTCTTGTTGAATTTTATATACATCAGCACCAATATCAACCTTGTTAGCAAGTGCTTGAATCATTGGTCCATTAGAGTTACGTATTTTACCTGGCTGTAGGTCTTCATTAATATCTAATAATTCACTACCAGTTGCAATAACAGCGATACTTGGTTTATCAAATACAGGAACTTCACTATAGCCAAACGTAGCTAATACAGCAATGACCCCTGCATTAATAAGCTGCCCTCGTTGTAACACAATATCTCCAGTTACAGTTTCTTCTCCTTTGAGACAAACATTTTCATATGGCTCAAAAGATTTTCGAATTGTAAATGTATCTTTATCTTCAACCGCTTGTTCAAACATAACCACAGCATCGGCACCTTCTGGCATTTGAGCACCAGTCATAATGCGCACCGCTTCACCTGCTTGTAATTGATGAGACGATACATCTCCAGCACCGATATGATCAACAACTTTAAATTTTTTTCTATTCTGATGATAAGCACCCGCACTATCCTCACTACGAATAGCAAATCCATCGTATGGCGATTTATTAAATCTTGGAATATCACTTGTTGCAGCAATATTTTCGGCTAATACATAATTTAAGCTTTCATCAAGTGGAACGGTTATTACTGAGGTATAAATATCTTGATTTACGACTCTTGAAATTGCTTCTTTTACAGGAATCGGCGTTCTTTTCTCGATTGTCATTTTATCATCTCCAAGTTAACTAATATTTCATGATATACTGAATTTTAAGAGGAGGAATATCATGGCTGATTTCACACATATAAATCATCAAGGCAACGCCAAAATGGTTGATGTTTCAGCAAAAAACATCACTAAACGCACTGCCGTTGCACATTCAAGTATTATAGTAAATCACACAATTTATGAACAAATTGTTAATCATACAGCTAAAAAAGGGAATGTCTTAAATACTGCACAGATTGCAGGAATTATGGCTGCTAAGAACACCTCTACAATGATTCCAATGTGTCATCCTTTACCGCTTACTGGTATTGATATTACATTTTCTTGGTCAGATTTAGACAAAGGTCAACATCAACTTAATATTGAAGCAACCGTTTCAACTACTGGCAAAACTGGCGTCGAAATGGAAGCATTAACTGCAGCTTCTATAACCGCCTTAACTATTTACGATATGACTAAAGCGGTTGACAAAGGCATGATTATTGGTGAAACATTTTTATTAAGTAAAACTGGCGGCAAATCCGGCGAATACTATAGACAATAACCATTTTTTTATTTCAATTATTACACTTTTTTATTGAGCTCATAAACCATATGATTTAATTCTGGTTGTATGAGCTTTTTCATTGCTAAGTTAACAGCCCCTGTAGAACCTGGTAGCGTAAAAATAAGTTTATTATTTACTGTGCCTGCAATTGCACGCGATAAAAGTGCCCTTGTACCAACATCTTCAGCATAGCTTAAATACCTGAACAACTCCCCAAAACCATCTAATTTTTTTGTCAACAATGGTTCTACCGCTTCAATCGTTACATCTCTTGGTGCAATTCCTGTACCACCAGTTGTGATAATGACATCAATATCAGACTTCAACCATAACTGTAATTGATTTTGTATTGCTATTTTTTCATCTTTTACTATGGCGTAATCTTTAATAGCAAGTTCCGCATCTACATCATGCAGTAATGTTTGAACAAGTTGTCCTCCTTTATCACTCTTTTTATCTCGAGTATCTGAAACCGTTAATACAGCACAATTTATAGCTCTATCTATTTTCCTATGTGTATGCATATTTAGACCTCCTTTATCCAAATAAAGCATTTATGAGTTTTGTAGCTTGCGTAATATTAGTCATTCCATGTATTAAAAAGCGACCATCATGAAAGCAAACAATACGATATTTATTAAAGTGGAACATCACTAAATAACCGTTCGTTTGATAATCGATTTGACGCGCGTCCAAATATGACACCAACATCTCTTGAGAAATATCTGGATTGACATACTGTACAGTATCACGTCCACATAACATGGCATAGCGCTGAGGTTGTTGCTGTAAATAAGGGTAGTTTGCTGCCGTTCCACAAGTCGCACAGTTATCTTGTTGTATTTTACTAAAACCAATACTTATATGCTGTCCTTCCCATATATCTCCATAAGTTAGTTTTGCTGCAATATCTTGATGCGTTAATATTTTCAATGCATCTTTAAGCTGTAAACTCGTTGTCATAGTTACTGCTGGTTGTATCACACCCACCGTATCACAGGTTAGCGTCATCGATGGTAACTGTGGTATTAAACAATTAAAGCATGGTGTCTTACCAGGTATAAATGGAGCTTCTACATAAGTACTTTGAACAACTCCGCCATATATCCATGGAATATGTTGTTGATAACAGAAATCATTAATCAATTGACGCGTTACAAAATTATCTGTTGCATCGAGTATTAAATCAACATGCGTGCCATTCGAGCTTAAAAATGCACGATCGACTTGCGCTATAAAAGCATGTATTTGTACATCTTTATCAATACTTTCCAAATGCGCCTTTGCAGCAATTACCTTTGGCAAGCCCTCTGCTGCATCTTGCTCTGTAAATAATGTTTGGCGTTGTAAATTACTATATTCTATATAATCTCGATCAACTATCGTTAATTGCTTTACTCCTGCACGCACTAGCCCTTCTGCTAAGTGCGTACCTAACGCTCCCATTCCAACAATTAGTACTTGAGCTTGTCGTAAATCTTCTTGACCTTTTTCACCAATTTTATTAAATAAAATTTGCCTTGAGTATCGGTCTTGCGTCATGCTTAGCTCCCTCTTTCTGCATCATTATCATCATTATATAAGTATTTATAGCTACTCTCAAAAATTTGAATTATTATATAAAAATACTTTGTAGGATACTTTTTAGCGAATCAAAAAAGAGCGAAACCAAGGTTCATTTACCTTTGAGTACCGCTCTCATAAAAATGCGATTTAAATGATCAAAAATGGCCTGTTTAGCTCCAATTAAAATGATATTAACCAATAATAATCAGTTCATCTGCAAGCGTTTCAGCTTCATAGTTTGAATGCGTAACAAATATAATAGGAATTTGCCATTCTTGAAAAATACGTTTTATTAATTCTATACCTTCATCTCTCGTAGCATCGTCTAAACTAGAAAATGGTTCATCCAATAAAATTAAATCTGGTTTTGTGCTCAATGCACGTGCCAAAGCAACACGCTGAGCTTCGCCACCTGATAATGTCATTGGATATTGTTTTTTCAAATGACTTATATTCAATGTCTTCATCAGCTGATTTAAATGTTCTGATGGTTCAGCCATAAATGTAATATTGTCATACACCGTCATATGCGGAAATAACTGGTAATCTTGGAAAAGGTAACCAATATGTCTTGATTGAATTTTAGTTTGTATATGTTGTTGTGTATCAGTAATGACACGTCCATTAACAGCAATATAGGCCTTATCTGCTTGCCTTAAACCGGCAATCATATTCAATACGGTCGTCTTTCCAATTCCTGATGGTCCTCTAAGTGCATATATCTTCGGTATATTATCATCAATGTCAATATGAATATGTGTTTGTTTTAATTGATAATGCAATTGTATTTTAAGCATTTAATCAACCTCCCGATACTTATCTCGATTAGCAAAATTTAAAGTACCGATGACTGCAATTGAAAATGCCACAAGAACTAGCACCCATAACCACGCTTCATTTTCACGACTCTGTTCTACTAAAAAGTATATTTCGAGTGGTAATGTATTCGTTTTATTAGGTATGTATCCAGCTAACATTAATGTTGCACCAAATTCACCAATTGCTCTGGCAAAGCTCATCATAATTCCTGCTAAAATAGCACGTTTTGATAACGGTAAAATCAACTTGAAAAAGATTTTATTTTCACTTGCTCCCATTGTCCTAGCTGTGTTAAGCATTTTAGGCTCAATGTTACGAAATCCTTGAACAGTATGTTGATACATAAGTGGAAAACTAACAATGACAGATGCTATAACTGCACCTGTCATTGTAAATACCACTGGAAGATGTAAGACATTTTGAAAAAATTGCCCCACAAAACCACGCGGTGAAAAAATAATTAATAGAATAAATCCCATGACCGTTGGCGGTAAGACAATCGGCAAGAGAATCAAACTTTCAAGGAGTTTCGTAAAATGCCCTGTGCCACGATATAGCAGTCTTGCAATTATTATGCTTAAAATCATTACGATAATCGTACTTATCACAGCAACCTTAAGCGAAATCCAAAATGGCGTAAAATCAGGCATTGACTAGACCTCCTTAATTCGAAAATTTATAATCTTTAAGAATGGCTTTGGCTTTATCTGATTTTAGGAAGTCCATCCATTCTTTTGCAAGTTTGCTATTTGAAGTTGCACCTGCTTTATATGTGATTGGTTTTTTCAATTCAACTTCTTTAATTTCATTCACTTTATCATTGCGTTGTTTGTTAGTATAGAGATCCGTTTTATAAACAAATCCCATCTGAGCATTACCTTTTTCAACATAATTTAAAACTTGTTTAACATCTTTCGCATATACAATTTTATCTTTCACAGCATTGTATAGATGTTGATCATCTAAATATTGTTTCGCATATTTTCCTGCTGGTACTGTTTTCACTTCACCCAAAGCTAATTTTTCATTGCCCTTTAAATCTTTGACTGAAGATTGTGTACTGTCTTTATCACCAATAAGTACAAGTTTATTATGAGCATAATTATATGTATCATGCACATTATCTTTTAATGCATCAACATCTTTCGTATTTGCAGACATAAATACGTCAGCAGGGGCACCCTTTTCAATTTGTTGTCTTAATGCTCCAGAACCACCATAATTAAAAGTTACTTTGGCATCTTTATGATCTTTTTTAAATTCCTTCTCAAGTGCTTTTGAAACATCGGCTAAACTTGCTGCTGCAGAAATACGTAATTCTTGTTTACTATCTGAGCTAGATGACTTTTTATCGTCTTTTTTGTCGTTTCCACCACTAGAACAACCAGCTAAAATAAGTACTAATGTTGCAATTACAACTAATAAATGTTTAAATTTCATTGACAAAATTCCCCCTCTTCTAGGATTATTATACTACTTTTTTATATTCATAAAAGGTGTATTTTACAATTTCATATAACTTTAAATAATACGCCTTAAATGTGGTACTATCATTTATATTTTAATCTTAGTATTTTAGCATTATAATAAATATATTATCTTGTACGATGTGGGGAGCATGATTATGGAAAGAGATGTATTACAAGGACAATCTATTGTTCATTATGATGGAGAGCGACTTATAACTACAACGGATAGCTATGTTACTGAGTTTCCACTTACAATTATGGTAAATGGAGATGAATTTGCTACTGTTATTTGCAGCCCAACTCATATGGAAGAATTAGTGATTGGCTTTTTAGCATCAGAAGGTGCAATATACAAGCGTGATGAAATTAAATCTTGCCAAATAGATGATAGTAAGGGGTTCGCCCATGTGGATTTGACACATGAACTCGGTGATCGATTTGAATATTCAACTAAGCGCATGATTGCTTCTTGTTGTGGTAAAAGTCGTGAGTTTTATTTCCAAAACGATGCGGCGATAGCAAAAACGTCGATGTCTCATATAACGCTGCATCCACAACAAATTTTAAATATGATGACACGTCTACAAGGAGCTAGTACACTTTTCAAACAAACAGGCGGTCTGCATAACGCTGCAATTAGCGATGGCAACACATTCTTTGAACACCGCCAAGATATTGGTCGACATAATGCCTTAGATAAACTTTATGGTTTTTGTTTAAAACGCCGTATTCCCGTTCGAGATAAAATCCTCATTTTTAGTGGACGTATTTCCTCTGAAATTCTTATTAAAGCTGCAAAAATCGGTGTTGGCGTAATACTTTCAAAATCAGCTCCAACTACGCTTGCCATCACGCTAGCTAATGATTTAAATATTACAGCAATTGGCTTTATACGAGATGGTACATTTAATATTTACAGTCATCCAGAACGCGTTAAAGCATAAGATTTCAACCTTTTATAGAATTAAAAGCCCACGTCAATTATCTTCATATCATAAAAGGAGCGAAATACAATTCATTATGAATTCTTTTTCGCTCCCTTTTTATATTTTATTTGATATTTTCTTTAACAACTTGATAACAAAAACCTTTGTAGATATATCCTTGCTTAAGATACATATCACGTGCCGTATCTTCACCATCAGCAACTAGAATAACCGGTCTTGTGTCAGCATATTGCCCTACATAGGCTTGTAACGTACTACCAATCCCTTGATGTTGATAATTCTCTAAGACACCAAAACCATCAATTTCAACAATTTCGTCACTTACGATCATATCTAAAATACCCGCTGGTTGATTTTGATAATAAGCTAATAAGCGAACAACATTATCGTATTGTTGTTGAATGTGGATACGTGTACGTTTGACACTTTCATCAGCAAATCTATGACCAAACGGTAATGCAAAATGCTTATAAATTGTTAAATAATCCTCTAAATTATCTTTGTCTACAATCTGAATTTGTACATCTGATTTCGTTTGCCAACGCGCCAGCTCAGCAGACTCAATCACATAGAGCTCAAGCACCCCAAGTTGGTACCCTTCTTTATTAAGTATCTGTTTCCAATCATTGTCTAAATGATGATTCGCTGGAAATGTAAAGGCAAGATGTGTACATTGATGCGCTTGATGAAATTGTTGTTGTCTTTGTACATCTCGTCGCCATTCTTCGATATTAGGTAGTTGTTTATATATCCATTGATTAGAATGATACGTATGCGGTTCTTCAGGAGTTAAATATATCTTTTTATTAGAATCTTCATAAAAGAGGTTTCCCATTATCGCTATATGCTCAAAACTCAATTCTTCCATACATATCACCTAATTTTTTAAAATTATATCAAATTTTTAAATCTACTATGATTTAACATGGTTGAACCAATCAGACAAGCAATGATTGCTTTAATGATATCTCCAGGCATAAATGAGAATGAAAATAAAAATGCTTTAGAAATAGGTATTTGTGTGATAAAGCCCATAACAATCGTGCCTACAATATCTAATAATAACACGCCAAAGAGGAGTGTTGGCACAATCAATACTAGAAAATTGATTTTATGCTTGTACGCATCTCTAACAGAACCTATCGCATAAGCAATAAAAGGATATAAAATTAGAAAGCCAGCAGATGGACCCGCAAAGACACCTATACCGCCTCTTCCTCCAGATAAAACGGGTAGGCCTGTAGCGACAAGTAATAAAAAAACAATAGCACTTAATGCACCTAATTTACGTCCTAAAATAATCCCTGCTAAAAATATGCCTATATTTTGTAAAACAATGGGTACTGGCATAAAAGGTAGAGGTATACCAGGAACTAATCCTAAAATACATATAATGGCAGTCATGACTGCTGTATATACTAATTCTTTTGTACTCATATCGTGATCCTCCTTATATGAGAATGATTATAACACCTTTGTAAACTTTTATAAATACAAAGTTTACATTTAGTCAACTTTCATTGCTAATGCGGTGATATAGTCGAAAAAGGCATCACGTTTCACATCATTGATAACATTAATTGGACGTCCTTGATCAGTTAAAAATGTTCGACCTTGGCTTGGTCCTTTTGCAATAACATCAGCCATTACTGTCTGATAATCCACTAACTGTGGATTACCAACGTAAGCAGTTGTTAGCACATCCCATAAAAAATAAGTGGAATTTGTAACAAAATGAGTCAAAGGCGGTACAGCAGCATAACTAACACCTAAAAAATCAACACCTGTATAACGTCTGTCATTCGCCCAACGTTGTCTTATTTCCCATGTGAGCGGCACTTGATTAGTACTTTCTAAAGCAACCATATCAATAGTCAAATCGGCGTCAAATACTGTTTTAACTGCAGAAGGATCCCAAAATGCATTCCATTCCGCTGTCCCATCATGTTCAGGTTCTTCTACATTACCTCGTGTTAAAAACGTTCCTCCCATCCATACTAACTTTTCAATTTTATGTATGATATTGGGTTTTCTTTTTAGTGCCTCAGCTAAGTCAGTAAGCGGTCCGGTGAATAGTAGGATTACTTTATCAGTGCTCTGTTCTAATCTAAAAATAATATCTTCATAGGCTTCCATCTGACTTATACTAGCAGAAGTATGTAAATGTGTTTCATTTAAAATAGGTAACGCATCCATAAAAAACGCATGCATTCGCCAATCTTTAGGAAACGGATTAGCACCACGCTCATATGAAGGTGCAACAGCAATATTTTTTGTTGAAAATCGATTAATTATTTTCATCGAGGCGCTTAATGAAGGTTCTAAATAACAATCAGCGCCAATAGTACTTACCCCGATTAAATTAATATTATCCATTTGTAATAATAAAAAAAGTGAAACTAAATCGTCAACGCCACCATCATGATTAAAATATACTTGTTGTGTCATGTTTTTTCTCCTTTAGTCGTCTTACATATCAATATTATAGTATATTAAAATGAAGATAGGACATAAATATTTCTGACAAGTTGAAAGAAACGGGGGGAGAATTCATAATGAATTCTCCCCCGCTCCCTATTGTTTAGGATTTATGTCCCAAACTGATAAATGAAGTTAAAAGATTATTTTGCTGCAGAAATTAATTTTTCTTTTAAATCTTTACGCATAAAGTCCAATGTGTATGGATCATTGTACCAGTATGTACCAGCAGTTACTTTTACTACATGACCATTTTTTACAGCTGGTAAGTTTTTCCAGATATTTGTTGTTTCATATCCAGGTGTTGTTTTACCTTCACTCGTTGAAACAATGTAGTCTCCAGCAATATCTTGGATTTTTTCTTGATTGATTTCAGCCCAGCCGGCTTTTTCAACTAATTTCTTTTGACCTTCAGACATTTTCAAACCGAAAGCTTGATATAATACTTCGCCGCCACGGCCCCAATTGTCACCATATGTGTATAACTTTTTGTCAAACTCGTCAACAATTGATACTGTTTTATCTTGGCCAATTTTTTCTTTTATTTCTTTACCATCTTTAGCTGTTTGTGCTTTCCAATCTTTTTCCCATTTTTGCACTTCATCTTCTTTACCAATTAACTTCCCAAGCATTTCTTGTTGTTCTAAATATTTGTGTTTGTTGTAATCGATTACTACGGTAGGTGCAATTTTTTTGTATTTTTTGATATTTTTATCAGTAGAATATACTAAAATTAAGTCTGGCTTTTGCTTAGCAACTTTTTCTACATCGTTATCTCCAATTTTTTCCACATCTTTGAATTTATCTTTTAATACTTTACTTTGATCAACTTGGTTACTAACAGCAACAATATTAGCACCTAACTTCTTAAGTCCTCCAGCATATGTAGGTGCAACAACGGCAATACGTTTTGGATTTTTTGGAATATCCACTTTCTTGCCATCATCCATTGTGTAAGATTTTGTATCTTCTTTCTTATCTGCATCTTTACTTTGTCCACAAGCTGCTAGTACAAGTACCAAGGCGATTAGCGGTAATAATAATTTTTTCATAACATCCTCCTATTGATAATGATTATCATTATTGTGCTATTATACTCAATTTTTAGATTTTTTACAACATAACATTTACTATTTTATGGGTATTTTTGCAAATTTTTTTTTGCCTTACTTTTCTCCAAAATAAAAATAAGTAAACAGCATCTAAAATATATTGCTTGGTCTATGATTAATAATGCCTACAGAACATAAAAAAACAATAGTTACACCCTTTAACTTTAATAGTTCATCATTAAAATAAATCTAAGACAGACTTGGCAATATTACTATAGGCCATATCTTCCATTGGTGGATTGTGTA
Source organism: Staphylococcus sp. HMSC62D11 (assembly GCF_001839145.1). Classification (NCBI taxonomy): domain Bacteria; kingdom Bacillati; phylum Bacillota; class Bacilli; order Caryophanales; family Staphylococcaceae; genus Staphylococcus; species Staphylococcus sp. HMSC62D11. Next base: position 109,177 of record NZ_KV840207.1, read on the forward strand.
AGCCGGCACGAATATCACGATAATATCGTTGTAATGGGCGTTCCATTTCCAAACTTTTTGCGCCAACGATTCTCATAGCTAAATCAACCACTTCAAGGCACTGATTCATCACCACAACTTTACTCGCTGAGGTTTCATTCCAAATTTGGCTTTCTCCGTCTAACATTTGATATCCTCTTGCCGTACTAAATAGAAAATGTCGCGCTGATAATAGTAATGACTCCATTTTACCGATATTTTGTTGAACTGTAGATAACTCAGCAATGGTACCTTGAATGCTATTAGGATGATATGACTTAGCAAAGTCGACTGCATAGTCTCTAGCTGCTTGAGCAATTCCCAAGTATGTACTAGGAATGTGAAGTATCCATCCATTTGGGCGTCGTTGTCCTCGTGTTTCAACAAAATGTTCAAGAGGAACTTTAACATCGTTTAGCACTAAATCATGACTTTCTGTAGCACGCATGCCCAATACATTCCAATTATCTGCAATTTCTACACCATCTGCATCTTTGGATACTAAGAAAAAGCCAACTTGATCAATAGCTTCAACATATGCACCAACAATAAAATGTGTTAATGCTTTACTCATAGAAGTATATGTTTTCACGCCATTAAGCACATATACATCACCTTCTTTAACCGCATGCGTAGCCGGTCGACCCCCACGAGTTGGACTACCTGTTTCTGCTTCACTTACTGCTCTATTGACAAGGGCGCCTTGTTTGATATCTTCAGCAAAGCGATTAAGCATACGTTGGTCCCATAAATCTTGTTCGTAAAGTTGACCCACAACACTAAGATGCCACCCGATTGACAATGCAGTTGCTCCATCGATAGAGCCTAAGTATGTTTGTAGCACAACCATATCCTCAATTGTAGCTCCTTCACCACCATAAGCTACTGGAAGTGTTAATAAACTATATCCTTCTTTAATAAGCCATTCTATATTCTCAAAGGGAAAATTAGCATGTAAATCATTAGAATTTGCCCTTGCTTTAAAGCTATCCTCTATAGTCTTGAATTTCTCAATCCACTTTTTCTGAATCTTGCTGTGTATTAAAAATGACTTTATCATTGACATCACCTATTCATTACAATTATTTATCCCTAGTTTACCACTCAACATTTATGAATTAAAGTTCATCCATTATGCGTACTAAGTCATATATTTAGAGTAAATTCACACATCTTTCATTAATTCATCGTTTAATAAAGTTTGATCACTATAAAATAGTGTAAATATACATATGTAAAATAATTTTGATATTTGAGGTGAATTTTATGAATAATCAATTTTTTAGTAATGATTTTGATTCAATCCTTAGACGAATGATGCAAGATATGCAAGCAAATAACAATACTGGAAATAAAAAGTTTTATATTAATGGTAAAGAAGTTTCTCCTGAAGAATTAAATCAATTAAGGCAGCAAGGTCAACATTCTGCAGAACAAAGTGCAAATGTATTTCAAAATGCTCAAAATAATCAACAACATACTGGTGGCAAAGATTACTTATCCCAAATTGGACGCAATTTAACACAAGAAGCACGTGATGGTTTACTTGATCCCGTGATAGGTCGCGATACTGAAATTCAAAAGACAGCAGAAGTATTATGTCGTCGTACTAAAAATAATCCTATACTTGTCGGCGAAGCAGGTGTAGGTAAAACTGCAATCGTTGAAGGTTTAGCCCAAGAAATCGTTAAAGGGAATGTCCCAACTTCGATTAAAGATAAAGATATTATTTCAGTCGATATTTCTAGTTTAGAAGCTGGCACACAATATCGCGGTGCTTATGAAGAAAACGTTCAAAAATTAGTTGATGCCTTAAAAGAAAATGAAAATGCCATCTTATTCTTTGATGAAATTCATCAAATGATAGGTTCTGGCTCAACAGGCGGTGAATCTGGTGGTAAAGGATTATCAGATATACTTAAACCAGCATTAAGTCGGGGTGAGATTTCTATTATAGGTGCTACCACACAAGATGAGTATCGTAATAATATTTTAAAGGATGCTGCACTAGCAAGACGCTTTAATGAAGTCGTTGTTAATGAACCAAGTGCACAAGACACAGTCGAAATTTTAAAAGGTATTAGAGAAAAATTCGAAGAACATCATCAAGTTAAGTTGCCAGATGAAGTATTGCAAGCATGTGTAGATTTATCAAATCAATATATTCCTCAACGGCTTTTACCTGACAAAGCGATTGATGTCTTAGATATTACATCCGCACATTTATCTGCTCAAAACCCTGCGCTGGATAAAGTAGAAACTGAAAAGAGAATCACTGAATTAGAAAATGATAAGAGACAAGCGGTAAGTAAAGAAGCTTACAAAGAAGCAGATAAAATTCAATCCCAAATTAAAGAATTACAAAATCAATTAGATAATGGTACGAAAGAACAACAATCCGTAGCTACTGTCCAAGATGTTTCTGATACGATTGAAAGGCTAACTGGAATACCTGTATCACAAATGGATGATAATGATATCGAACGTTTAAAAAATATTAATCGCCGTTTAAAAAATAAAATCATTGGACAAGATAAAGCGGTAGATATGGTTTCTAGAGCCATTCGTCGTAATCGAGCTGGATTTGATGAAGGTAACCGTCCAATTGGTAGTTTCTTATTTGTAGGACCTACTGGTGTAGGTAAAACTGAACTAGCAAAACAGTTGGCTATTGATTTATTTGGTAACAAAGAAGCATTGATTCGTTTAGACATGAGTGAGTATAGTGATCAAACAGCAGTGTCTAAAATGATAGGTACTACAGCAGGCTATATTGGCTATGATGACAACTCCAATACATTAACTGAAAAAGTAAGACGCAATCCTTATTCAGTTATTTTATTTGATGAAATTGAAAAAGCAAATCCTCAAATTCTCACATTGCTTTTACAGGTAATGGATGATGGTAATTTAACAGATGGGCAAGGCAATGTTATTAACTTTAAAAATACAATCGTCATATGCACTTCCAATGCTGGTTATGGAGACAACGAAGAATTTGATGACATTATGAATGAATTAAAAAGATTCTTCAGACCTGAATTTCTTAACAGATTTAATGGTATCGTTGAGTTTACGCATTTAGATAAACACGCTTTACAAGATATTATTAATTTACTCTTAGATGATGTTCAAGTGACTTTAGATAAAAAAGATATTACAATGAATGTTTCTCAAGAAGCAAAAGACTGGTTAATTGAACAAGGCTATGATAAACAAATGGGCGCACGTCCATTACGCAGAGTTGTTGAACAACAGGTACGAGATAAAATTACAGACTATTATTTAGATCATACTGATGTAAAACATGTTGACATAGATATTGATAATGATGAAATCATTGTAAAAGGTACAAATTAATATTTAATTAAAAGCGCACCTTTTTCTCCTACTGTGATGTGCACCCCATAAAGTTAGATTTTTAATCCAACTTTTGGGGTGCACATCACTCCTGAAAAAAGTGCGCTTTTTTGAATAAATGATGGCATCATTTGCTAATGAACAATGCTTATATGAGTTAAATATATTGTTCTAATTCATGAATAAGTTCTTGAATACGCTGACGTTGATCTTTAGAAACATAAACAATAACGGTTCTTTCATCATGAACGCTACGCTTTTTAGATAATAGCTTTAACTCTTTAAGTTTTTGTAGTGCTTTTGTTAAATAATAAGGCTTGAACTCTGAAGTCACTGCAATTTCTTTAGAAGTTATTTCATTGGACTCACTTTTTAAAATATAATTTAAAATAAAGATTTCTTCATAGCTTAAATTATATTTTTTCTTTGTCGCTTTGAAAAATTGTTTAACTTGAAATGTTGCACTGACTAGTTCATCAATATTTTTTATCTTACTCATAATTTCAACCACTCCTCTGATGCATATCTTGTTGCTTGGTTTGCTAAATGTTTTTTAAATTTTAACGCATCTCTTGTTATAAATAATATTTTATAACAATTAGATAATAAAATTCAATATTTTTATTAAGCTAAAGTGATTTAATTCATTAATTGCAATTATAGATTTTTCTATTCCGCCAAAATGAATTACATCCCTATTTATGTAATGATGGCAGTTTTCATAGAAAAAAGATGGTAAAAGTAAGGCCAATGACCTTTACTATACCACCTCTAGTATACGTATGGAATTGATACATATAATGAAGTTCAATCATTAACTAAGTTATTGAATACTCTTCAACAAATACTTAGATTTACATATCTTCTTTTTTATATTTTATTAGATACATAATCGACAAATCGTTGAATGTCTCCATTCTTAATTTTCGTCATTGGAACTTTCCCAATATTAAAAGTAAAACTGATACCATCGTCAGTCATGTTAATTGACTCTATTTCATTATAAGGAATATTTCTGTAATAAAATTGGCCATTCATATCAACATTCATAATTAAACGTTCTGAGGTTGCTATAAATGCACCTTCAAATTCAGATTGTCCTTGAACATGATATTCAATTATCCCTAAGACAGATGGCCCTTTCGTTTCAGTTGGAAACAAATCATTTGGATTAATATTATCAAGTATCATTATTTATCATCCTATTCACTTTGAATTGACTATATATGGGTTAATTCTAAGTGGTTAACAATAGTATTGTAACATTCATTAAACAGTAATTTCACTTGGGACATTTTATCTGTTTTAATACCTATTCGAATTTGCCGTTCATCCGTTCGACATCTTTCTTTATAAATGTACTTTTTATCCACTAAAGATTTGATCAATGGAGTAATATACATATTATGCTGTTCAATAACATATTTTAATTGTGCCATATTGTACGCATTAGGATATAGATAGATAAGCCCTAAAATAAATAATTCATCTAAATGTATACTGTCATGTAAACTTGTTAATTCAAAGTCATCGTGGAGTACTTTCACATCCATAAACTCTTTAAGTTTAAAATGACAGTGTAAATCCAACTTAGCATCTATATCATAATTTGCAATTATCTTTTTAATTTCTTGAAGCAGGTGCTCAATTTTTTTATGTTGTATTTTGGTCATATAAATAATAAGTCGCCGTTGATCATTAGGATTACGCTTTTTTGATATCCAGTGCATTGCGTATAACTGAGCTAGATATTTAAGCATCATTGCTTTATTGCAGTGTTCTTTTATCACTAAAGTTTGAATCGTCAAAGGGCGCTCATGCGCTGTTGAATAATCTTTAATAAATAGAAGTATTTTAAATTGTTGCATATTCATATGATAAGCATATCTCAAACTTTCATTGACGGTTTTTACTAGTGAATAGCATCCTAACACCAATCTAATTCGTGTGTTAATGTTCATCACTACACACCCTCCTTAGTCAGCAAATACCATGCATTAGCTTCTAAGTGAAAATTTAATATGCCCTATACTCATACTAGGCAATATATATTTACGGTTAATTATCGTTGGGTATGATAATTGGCCTTTCCAAAAATGTGGCTGAAACAAATTATCTTTGTTTTTCGTTTGATCTTGATGATGATTTAAGTTCGGTGCTTTTGTATAAGTAATTAAACTACTTTCAGCATGGCTCATCGGCTGAGTTGTTTTAAAATTTAATTGCAAGTCTTGTAACTGTTCTGCGGTTGAAATATTCATATTGAAAGCTAAACATTGATACTCAAATTTAAACTTGGTTAAAATAATTTGATTATCTTGATGGACAATATCCCCTCTAAGTTGATTCATCATATTGAAAAACGCTAAAAACATATTGTTATCCATATTACGTCCGTGAAATAAATACTGCAGCAAAAAATCAAGCGAAAAACTTATGCCTTTAAGCATTAAATAGTACCGTGCCATCAAAGAAAAATTGATTATATTTTGTTGAGTGATCTCGCCATTTTGATTCATATTTAACATTGTTGTATCTAAAATCACTTTGTGATGATACTTTTTCCAAGTAGTTAATTGTTCAAAAGTTATAAAGTATGAGGTAATATACTCATCAATTTCATTAAATTCATATGGTCTAACATCTCGATGAGGTACTGATAAATACAATGTGCATCTGTTAAAAAATTGTCTAACCTCATTAACAACCTTCTGTATCACTTGTTTGTCAGTACTATCTAACATAATTGATACACCATCTACTTCATTTACAAAGCGTGAATAAAATAAAGTTATAAATAATTGATTCACATTATTAAATCCATGTTGCTCGAGGTATGTTAAATCTAAACCCTTAAAATAAAATATAGGCGTTAGTCCTAAATAGTTTAATTTAGTAAGGTAATATTCACACATTCTCTGCACCGCTGAGAAATCAGTCAAATCAATGGGTATAATCACATAAACATGTTTATTTTTAGAAAATAAATGCTGTGTTACATAAAATATCTGATGCTCATTCAAGTACAACAATTGTTGGCTGGTAATAAATAAATCTTTAGGTTCTATATGACAAATTGGCAAAGTATTAGAAGAGAGGATGATATCTTTATTATTGGACACTGTTGTATAATGTTTTACCTTATGAAAATAAGATTGATAAGTTTGTTCGCTTAATGGTAAATATTGAATATTTTCATAATAACTTGTTGTTAAACTATGATACTGCTTTCTAATTTCTTTTGGGGTATATCCATATGAATCTTTGAATAAATTAATAAACCTAGAGTAATGATTAAACCCATGCTGATATGCAATATCTTCCACAGTTCGATGCTCTTTTAAAATATCGATAAGCGCGCATTTCAAGCGAATATCATTGACATACTGATTAATACTTTGAAAAGGTGTTTGGTATTTTATAACATTTGACAATTCTTGATTTGTCATATTTAATGCATTAGCAATCTCTTGCTTTTTTAATTTTTTTGTATGGTGTGAAATTAAATAGTCATGGACTTCATCTAATACTGTCATATTTTGTGTTTTTGCTCTATATAAGTGCGACATTGAACCTAATTCAACACATAAATGTTTAATCATTTTTAAAGTTGTCTGTTCGTCTGCTTTATTAAAGCATTCTAACTCAATGATATTCATTAATATAGGTAATACTTGTTGCTTCTCAATATTTGATAGTTTATAGCCACTGATATCAATATATTCACTCGCATATTTCACATAGTCTTTAAAAGACAAATCAACAACTAACGTCACTGCATCATCATCGCTTTGAATTTGATATAAATCGTTCAGCATTAAAAGTACAATATCCCCTTCTGTCATGTGATATTGCTTCAAATTAATATCAATCGTACCTTGCCCTTTCACCCAATAAATCAACTTAACATTGACTGTCTTTTGCCCATAAGTATTTAACTTTTGTAATAATTTTACCGAAAACTGTCCGTTCATATGTCGTCCTCTCATCAATTAATTACAGAGATATACAACAATATACTTCAATCCCCACTTGAAGTATTCATACACCATTCCTTCAATGTATCTATCTCACATAGTTAATTGTAATTTTTATTTCGGTATAAGTAGTAACAAAATCATATTTTATTATAGCCAACTTTTTATTATTCGCATATTATTTCATATCAGTTAAAACTTTTTATCCTTTATCCATGTTTTTTATCATCAATTATCCTATGCACCATTTTCTACATAATTCAACTGTATTATTTTATTTTCTGTTTTTTTACAAAATGATGACATAAAAAAATTAACAAATCAAAAAAAATTGAATAAAGTCTGTTATATAAGCATTTCTTTTTATTACAAAATATCTCATTATGCAAAATACGTTTAAAATATATTAGAGGAAAATTACAAAATGTTAACAACCCACACAAACCAACTTTTTTCTGGTAAAGTATTGTTTGTCTTAAACAAGATGATTAATTGTTGATGTCCGATTCATCAACCACTATAAAAAATACAATTATATTAAATTATTTTTCGGGAGGATATTTTATAATGAAGAAAATCGCTACTGCTACAATCGCTACTGCAGGAATTGCTACATTTGCTTTGACTGGTGGACACCATGCTCATGCTGCTGAACAAACAAATCATGACGGTTATAATCCAAATGACCCTTACTCATACAGCTACTCTTATACAATCGATGCACAAGGTAACTATCATTACACTTGGAAAGGTAACTGGTCACCAAATCAATTAAACCAAAACCAAGGTTACACTTATTACAATAACTATAATAGCTATTACAATTACAACAACTATAATTACAGCAACACATATGCTTCATCAAATTCATACCGTACTGGTGGCTTGGGTGCAAGCTATTCAACTTCTAGCTCTAACATACATGTGACAACTACAAGTGCACCATCATCTCATGGTGTGTCAATCTCAAGTGCTTCACATTCAGGTAGCAACTTATATACTAGTGGTCAATGTACTTATTATGTATTCGATAGAGTTGGCGGTAAAATTGGTTCAACTTGGGGCAATGCTAGCAACTGGGCAAATGCTGCTGCAGCTGCTGGGTACACTGTAAATAACAGACCTTCAGTAGGCGCAATCATGCAAACATCTCAAGGTTACTATGGTCACGTTGCTTATGTTGAAAGTGTTGGAAGTAATGGTTCAGTAACTGTTTCAGAAATGAACTATGGTCATGGACCAGGTGTTGTAACAACACGTACAATCTCTGCATCTCAAGCAGCTTCATACAACTTCATTCATTAATATTTAAAGTTATCAAGGCTGGGATATAAATCCCAAAATAATAGCACAAAGATGGTTTAACATAAATCATCTTTGTGCTTCTTTTATATTTAATACTTTGTATGATTGACTTACTTAAGACCCGCTTCAGCCAGTTTTTCTGTGCTTAGCCCCAACTTGCGTTGTCCGTGGAAATGCTTGTTGCATTTCTTTTTGTTAGGGCCCCGCTCGCTAGATTGCTGTGTATTTATATGTGTTTTTGTACTGGAAATTTTAAAAAATAAGGTGTTTTCGTACTATGTATTAAATTTTACTTAACGAATTAATCAAAGTGCCTTATGACAGATGCAATCTAATAAAATGTTACATTTCTTTTTACAACGCATTAATAAGGTGAGTCATATTTATGGCTCACCTTACTTCACAAATTCAGTATCTCTTTTAATGGTTATGTCTATATATTAATGATGCACATTACGGAATTCATGTTAAGATTAATAGATTCAATCCTCGCTACAAAAATTGAACCATCATCCTATGTAGAGGATATTTTACTAATAATCATATCGCTACATTTATTCTCGCTACAAAAATAAACATTGACTTCTAATAATTATTAGCATACTTTATATTAACCGGATATAGCTATAGTTAAACATACTTTGAAATAATTTTTACGTAACTTTATTATTTTTTTTAATACCAATACCTGTAAACCCGTAAAAAACAGCTAATATAGCACATAAATAACATGGTACTGTCCAAATAAAGAATTGATCAACCGGCACATTTAATTGCTGTGCATAATATATTCCTGAAGTTCCCCATGGAATAAGAGGTAATACCATTGTACTTGCATCTTCCAGCGTCCTAGATAGATTTGATCGATTTAACCCCATGTCTTCAAACATATCTTTCATCACAACACCAACCATAATAATTACAATAGATGCTACGCCAGCAGCAAACACCATCATTAAACAACAAATAACAGTAATTAAAATAAGGCTACCTGTTGATTTGACACCTTTTGAAATGGTCTCTAATAAAACATTTAAACAGCCTGATTTTTCTAAAATACCAGCAAATGCATAGCCACAAAAAATGGTAACAATAATTTGAGTCATACTCATCATGCCACCTTGTTCAATTAATGTTTTAGCATTATGAGAAATATGACTATGTCCAGTCATATTAGCTGTAAACCCATCAAATGTAGCTTTAAATCCATCTGCTAAATTAAAGTGATGATTAAACGCACCTACAAAAATTGCAGTAATACTAGATGCTAGCATCGACGGCACTGTCGATACTTTAAACATAAGGCAAATAATAATAACAATGAGCGGTATCCAAACAAAGAAATTAAACTGATATAACGTTGCAAGTTCAGATAATAGTGATTGAATTTGCTTTGTGTTTACATGACCATCGTTATGTAAGCCTAAGACAAACCAGACAATCATACCAATGAGTGAAGCAGGTATTGTCGTCCACATCATCGCACGAATATGTGAAAATATATTCACCTTCGTAACTAATGCTGCTAAATTAGTTGTATCAGATAGCGGTGACATTTTATCCCCAAAGACGGCACCTGCAATGATGGCACCTGCAGCCATACCTAAATTCATATTCAATTGGCTTGCAATGGAAATAAGCGCTATACCTGCAGTTGATGCGGATCCCCAAGCTGTACCTGTAGCTAAACTACAGATGGCAGAAATAATAAATGCAGACACTAAAAAATACTGAGGATTTAAAAATTTTAATCCATAATAGATTAAAGCAGGCACAGTACCAGCGTACATCCAACTACCAACAATAATACCCACAGCCAATATGATAAATATAGCAGGCATCGCTGTTGTTAACCGATGCGTAATCCCTTCTTCTATGTCATTCCATTTCAACCCTACTCGAATACCAATCAATGCGGCATAAGCTGATGAAATAAGTAATAGTACTTGAATGGGAATGTTAAAAACAATAAATCCTATTGTCACTACACAGACCATAACAATGATGGTAGAAAGTGCCTCGAAAAACGTTGGTTTTCTTGTCATATAGTCAGCTCCTTATCTCACAACTAGTTATGATTTTATTTATCAGTAACTGAGATCTAACTTTTCAAGACCTAATTCTTCAACAGTAAGTCCATCTTCAAAAAAGTCTCTCTCTAGTATGGTTGAAGCGATAATTATAACTGCATCAATATTGGGCGTCGGCACATCAATAACACGACCTATGCTTGACCATAACACTAAACCATAAGCGATATCTTCAGTTAAATAACGATTTTCTACGTGATTAGGACCCGGTATTTGAGAAAAGACTGGACTTGTATTAAATAATCGATTTAAAGGTTCATCTTCGTCTGTACGTTCTAAATAGCCCCGTTGAATTCTTGATTCTTTCGCCGATTCTAATTCGAATCCTAATCGACGGCCTAAATTAATACGCTCTAATTCTATCGCATGGAGTAATCTTACTGTATGTTGCGTAATTCCTTCTTTATAAAGTGAAAACTTTTGTGCATGATCAATACGGCCTACATTAAGTAACGTTGGCCCTGGGTGCACTTCTGGGTTCCCATTTTCTAAATTCGTTTTCAATAAACTTTCTTCTTTGACTAGTTGAGGATAAATTTGACTTACTTTATCATAACTATCATTTAATTCTTCACGATTAAATGTTGAAAAGTACACGCGTCGCACATTAAGAGATAAGTCAACACGCGCTTGTGCAAAATCTACCCTTGTGCCATATGTTAACGTGTTAGCTTCAGCAAATTTAGGGTGTACATCAATATTGCGATCTTCTAACACATTCATAAAACGAATTGAGCCCATTGACGCTGCAATATTAAAGAAGATTAAATGGTCATTGGTTACGTGATATGACATAACCTTTGCATAGTATTCTATAAAAGATGAAGGAATAATCACTTGAACGAGTTCGGCATCTTGTAATACATAAGCTATATCATCACTAATATTAGTGAATTCTATAAATTTTTCATTTCCTTCATTATTAAAATCAAAGCCGCCACGCTCAAATGCAGTATTAAATTTTTCCAGTGATTGATTTCGGCAATATAATCTTACCTCATGTCCTTGATCTACCATGTCTAATGCGGCAGTAACCGCACCATTACCTGAACCAATAATAGCTATTTTCATCTGAATACCTCACTTTTAAAATATTTCAATACAAAATAAATTCAATAAAAAATGATGCGTTTTAAACAAAGCGCACCATACATATTCATAAATATATAACCATTTATCATATATGTTAAACCTACAATTTGCATAAGTACTGCATGTTAATACGTTCTTAATACCCATGGGTTACTTATTCTGCTATAGTTAATGTGATTAGATTTTTTATTAAACTCAGGAGGAGTTATTATGACGCAACAATCACAAGGTTTTAATACACCACAACATAACGATAGTGACGATGTTCGTCTTATGGCTATGCTTATTTACTTATTAGGTTTCGTCTCAGGATTTATAGGCCCTCTAATTATATGGCTAGTTAAAAAAGATGATTCTAAATTAATTGATCAGTCAGGAAAAAGCTATTTAAATATGTTTATTTCTTATATGATTTGGTGTGCAGTACCTGTAGTAATCATGATGTTTTCACTCATTTTTTATATGCCTTTTGATCCAACTTCAGGCTTGATTTCAATATTTATATTTTTGTTATTAAATTTGGTCATTTTGGGATTACTGATTACCTTTTCTGTTTTCAACATCATTGGCTGTGTTAAATATTATCAAGGTACCTATTACCAAGCTCCATTATCCATTCGATTTTTCAAATAAATTGTACAGTGTTTTTGTTACAAACATTTGTAATATTTAAAGGTTAGTTTTATTTAAATCAGCTACTTTTCATCTTTGCAGCGCACATTTAGCTCTGTATATCACTTGTAACCTTGCAGCTCTTTTATTACAGAGAGATGCAGGGTTTTATTATTTTATTTACGAAAAGATAACATCACACATTTCCATGTATATTTCTGTTAAAGTAAGTTTTGTCGTTAAACGACGATAACATTCACAATTAAGATGCGCTACCATCTTTGTGAATATTTCATACAATTGGGAGGATTTTATTATAATGAAAAAACTACTAACAATAACAACTTTAACTGCAGGATTAGGTGCCACATTAATCAGCACATCCCATCAAGCTGATGCAGCAGAATTTCAACCTTCACATCAATACAGCTATCAACAACAAAACTTTAGCCAACAAGCTTATCAATATCACACTACAGAAACAAATACAACATCAACTAGCACATCTACACAATCAATATCTACATCTTCTGGCAATTTATATACTGCCGGTCAATGTACTTGGTATGTATTTGACCGTGTCGACGGAAAAATTGGTTCTACATGGGGCAATGCCAATAACTGGGCAAGTGCAGCTCAAGCAGCGGGTTACACAGTAGATCATCAACCTGAAGAAGGCGCGATATTACAAACTTCTGAAGGTAGTTATGGACACGTTGCATACGTAGAAAGTGTCAATAGTGATGGATCAGTGACTATATCAGAAATGAACTACTCAAACGGTCCATTTTCAACAGACACACGCACAATTTCAGCCAGTCAAGCTAGCGCTTATAATTATATTCATATGAACTAAGCATAATATTTAAATATCATAAATTACACGTTTGGGCCTGGGACATCATTCTTGTCCTGGGCTCACATCTATATTTTGACAATACTCAATTGGTTCTATTTAAAAATTAGTTATACTTATATATCGCATGTATCCATCATAACAGTTTTCAGCATATGCACGTTTACCAATAAATGACTCAGACATTCTAATGAATCAACCTTGTCTAAGCTCTATGCAAGGAAAAATGGCATATGCATTTCAAAAAATATACAAGCTGGTGCTCCAAGCATATACAAAGAAAGTAAATTAGTGTGAAACAGAACGCTTTAAATTTCTGTGCCACACTTTTTTAATGCCCAAATATTGCAGTTGTATAGCATATTTGAGAAAATACGACTGTTGCGATTTAAAGCTAGAGGAGGAATAACAAATGACCTGGTTAAAAGTCATCATAGCAGGTTTATTGGAAATAGTATGGGTCACAAGCTTGAATCAAGCGCATTCATTGACATCTTGGAGCTTCACATTATTAATGATTGCGCTAAGTTTCTATCTTGTTATATCTGCAACAAAGTCTCTAGCCGTTGGAACAGTCTATGCATTATTTGTTGGTATTGGTGCGGCTGGAACAGTTATTGTTGACATGCTATTTTTCCATCAGCCCATCTCCATATTAAAACTAATACTTATCTTAATGTTGATTATAGGCATTTTAGGGCTCAAGTTAACTACTGATATAACAGAACATGGAGGTAGCAACTAATGTCTTGGTTTTATTTAATCATTGCTGGCTGTTTTGAAATTTTAGGTGTTGTGCTGTTAAATCAACTTGCACGCACATCTCGTTGGTACTACATAATTTTATTGGCACTTACCTTTGTGCTTAGTTTTACAACTTTAAAATTAGCTATGGTGTCCATTCCGATGGGTACTGCTTATGCAATATGGACGGGCATAGGAACTGCAGGAGGCACATTTATCGGTATGTTGTTCTACCAAGAATCTACATACCCATTACGCATAGGTTTTATTGCAGTAATTATTGCAGCTGTAATTGGACTCCGGCTGCTCGGCTAATTAGTAAAGTATATAAATTGTATACGTTTTCTCAATTTACTATACTGGAGCTAAAGGAAGTGATAATGATGGAAAAAGTTTATATTGCCGGAAAAATTCCAGAAGTCGGTTTAAATTTATTAAAAGAGCATTTCGAAGTTGAAATGTATGAAGGTGAAGGTATTATTGATAAAGAAACGTTAAAACGTGGTGTCAAAGATGCTTCTGCACTTATTAGTATCTTATCGACAAATGTTGATAAAGAGGTAATTGATGCTGCTAATAATTTAAAAATCATTGCAAATTACGGTGCTGGTTTTAATAATGTCGATGTTGATTATGCTCGCGAAAAAAATATCGATGTAACAAATACGCCTAAAGCATCTACAAATGCAACAGCCGAACTTACCTTTGGATTAGTCTTAGCAGTTGCTCGACGCATCGTTGAAGGTGATAAATTATCACGCACACAAGGCTTTGATGGATGGGCTCCGCTTTTCTTTAGAGGACGTGAAGTATCAGGTAAAACGATTGGTATCATTGGATTAGGCGAAATTGGTGGCGCTGTTGCCAAACGTGCAAAAGCTTTCGATATGGATATTTTATATACAGGTCCACATCAAAAGGTTGAAAAAGAGCGCGAGATTGGTGCAAAATATGTTGATTTAGAAACGTTGCTTAAAAATTCCGATTTTATCACGATTAATGCAGCGTATTCTCCAAAGCTACATCATCTTATTGATACTGAGCAATTTAAATTGATGAAATCAACTGCTTATCTTGTAAATGCTGGACGTGGTCCTATTGTTAATGAAGAAGCACTTGTACAAGCATTGCATGATAAAGAGATTGAAGGCGCAGCATTAGATGTTTATGAATTCGAGCCTAAAATTACTGAAGGCTTGAAATCATTAGATAACGTTGTCATCACACCGCATATTGGGAATGCGACGTATGAAGCACGTGATATGATGTCTAAAATTGTTGCAAATGATACAATTAAAAAATTAACAGGTGAAACGCCGCAATTTATCGTCAATTAATGACCTCTAAACTATCAATTTCCTTTAATATAAATACAACAATAGTCTAGAACATAATGATATTTTAGACTCGGAACTCTATATTGACGGTAGTTGATTGAATTAAAAATACGCTTATACTAAGCTTTTTTCAATTCAAGTCAACCTTGTCAGGTTGGGACATAAATCCTAGAAAAATAACACTCAGATGAATTGAATTCAACGCATCTGAGTGTTTCTTTTTTATTCAATACTTCGTATTGTTGGCTCGCTTTCCTAGGGTGCCATCTCAGCCACCCCAACTTGCTTTGATCGACGAAATGCTTTTCGTATTTCTCTCTGTTGGGGCCCCACCCCAACTTGCTTTGATCGATGAAATGCTTTTCGCATTTCTCTCTGTTGGGGCC
>NZ_KV840208.1:0-257 GCF_001839145.1 Staphylococcus sp. HMSC62D11
GGGGTCGCGGGTTCGAATCCCGTCTTCTGCTCCATTATTTTGCCGGGGTGGCGGAACTGGCAGACGCACAGGACTTAAAATCCTGCGGTGAGAGATCACCGTACCGGTTCGATTCCGGTCCTCGGCACCATTTTATAAAGCGCCCGTAGCTCAACTGGATAGAGCGTTTGACTACGGATCAAGAGGTTATGGGTTCGACTCCTATCGGGCGCGTTTACTTATAACGGGAAGTAGCTCAGCTTGGTAGAGCACTTGGT